>DATCFA010000027.1:0-4301 GCA_036509805.1 Casimicrobiaceae bacterium | reverse complement strand
CGCGAGGTCGCCGACCATGTGATCGACTCGGTGCGCGAAAACGTGCTGCGCTTCGTCAAGCTGCTCGACTCGGGCGCGCAACGTGCATGACGCCGTGACGCGCACGCTCGACGTGGCGCTGGGCGAGCGCAGCTACCCGATCCACATTGGCAGCGGGATTCTCGCGTCCGCCGCCACGCTGCTCGCGCCGCATCTTGCGCCGCACGCGGTGATCGTCACCAACGCCACCGTCGCGCGCCACTGGCTCGCGCCCGTGCGCACAGCACTCGTCGACCACGGCGTGCGCGTCGACGTCGTGCCGATCGCCGACGGCGAGGTGCACAAGAATTTCGCCACGCTGGCGGATGTGCTGACGCGGTTCATCGAATGCCGCGCGGAGCGCCGCTCGCTGGTGATCGCGCTCGGCGGCGGCGTGGTCGGCGACCTCGCCGGCTTCGCCGCCGCCATCTATCAGCGCGGGATGCCGTACGTGCAGATCCCGACGACGCTGCTCGCACAGGTGGATTCTTCGGTCGGCGGCAAGACCGCCATCAATCATCCGCTCGGCAAGAACATGATCGGCGCTTTCTGGCAGCCGCAGGCGGTGCTGATCGACACGCAATGCCTGGCGACGCTGCCGGCGCGCGAGTTCCGCTCCGGCCTCGCCGAAGTGGTCAAGTACGGCGCGATCCACGACGCGGCATTCTTCGCGTGGCTCGAAGCCCACGCCGATGCGCTGTCCGCGCGTAATGCGCCGGCGCTGGCCGAGGCGATTCACACGAGTTGCAGGATCAAGGCGGAGATTGTTGCGCGCGACGAGCGCGAAACCGGCGAACGTGCCTACCTCAACTTCGGCCACACGTTCGGTCACGCGATCGAAACCGGCGCCGGCTACGGCGAGTGGATGCACGGCGAAGCCGTCGCCGCCGGCATGGTGATCGCTGCGCGTCTATCGGTGCAGATCAATGGCCTGCCTGCCGCGGATGTCGCGCGCATCGCCACATTGCTGCGGCGCCTCGACATCCGCACCGACGCGCCGCGTATGGAATTCGCGCAATGGATGACGCTGATGCGCCGCGACAAGAAAGTCGACGGATCGGCGATCCGTTTCGTGCTGCTGGAAAGGATGGGGCGCGCGCAGTTGCGCAGCGATGTTTCCGAGGCGGCGTTGCGCGAGGTGCTTTCGTAGTTGACGGTTGGCGTGATCAGAATGGGCGCGACGGCGCGCGCAATTCGCCCGCGCAATGGAAACGGGAACGCGATCGCGTTCCCGTTTCTGTCAGCCGCGGCCGCAGCGCCGCATCGCCCGAATGCTACGACGCGAGGCAGGTCACCACGATGTCGGCCGTATTGCCGCCCTGGTCCTGCACGCGGAAGTCGTAGTCGGCCACGGTGCCGGCGGTGCCGCCCAGCCCGCTGAAGCTGACCGTTCCCGGCGCGCCCAGCGTGTTCGGGAACGTCGCCTGCGGTGTCGTCGGCGAAAGCTGCGTGATGTCGTAGCTCGGCGTGCCGCCGCTGATCGCCGACGTGAACGTCGATCCGTTGCAGGCAATGGTGGCGCCGCCCAGCGTCGTCGGCGTGACGAGGAAGCCGCCGGTGCCGCCACCGCCGCCACCACCACCCGGTGTGGCTGTACCCGGCGAATTGATCAGCAACGCCGTCGTCTGCTTGCCGGCCGAGTCCACGATCGAGAACGTCAGCGGATTGACACAGGTGCCGTTGGTGCGGATTTCGAAGAAGCCGCCGCTGTTGGCCACCGTCGTGTTGAGAATCTGCACGGCGGTCGGGAACGACGACGCGACGATATAGGGTGGCGTCCCGCCAAAGATCCGATAGTCGACCACCGCGCCCGACGAGCAGGTTGCAGTATCCGCGCCGGTGATGGTCGCGGTGGGGGGGATCACGGTGAGCAGGGCACTGCCATTCTGGTTGCGCACGATCGTGAAGTTGCCGATCAGCGCCTGCCCGGACGTAAGGTCGGTGGCACGGATCTGCGCAGGCTGTGTCGGCACGTCGACCAGCGCCTGGATGCCCACTTGCGCGAGTCCGGCGTTGTCGGTCGTAACGGTCAGCGTTTGCACCAGCGGCGAAGCCGGGTTCTGGCTCAGGATGCCGAACGAGCCGTATACGACGTCGAAGCGGATCTGCCGCCCGGCGAGCGCCGCGCCGGCGATGCCGGTACCCTGCACGGATACCGTGCCCGTCTCACCGGTGCAGATCGCGCCGCCGCCGCAGGTGCCCTGGCTGGCGGTGATCGTCAGTCCGTTGGGGAACAGGATGGCAGGCGACACCAGCACCGACGACACGGCCGTCTGGTTGATCGAGTCCTGCACGGTGATGCTGACCGAGGTGGCCACGCTGACCGCGTTGGCGAGCAGCACGACGTCGGCGCCCACGACATTCTCCGAAATCGGCAGGATCGCGCTGTTGCTCGAGAATGCGCGATACGGTGGCACGCCGCCGGAGATCGTGAACGCCGCCGGCGACCCTGGATACACGGTCTGCGACGGCGGGAACACGGTGATCACGGCCGGCGTGGGCGTGACGTTGCCCGGCCCGTTGACCGAGCCTCCCCCCCCGCCGCAAGCCGTCAGCGATAGGAGTCCGGCGAGCGCCAGCAGCGCGAATGCCGGACGGAGCCAGGCGGTGGTGAGCAATCTAGCCATGTTTTAAAATCCCTGATGATGATGTCCTGAAACGATCGTTTGCGCCGCGTGTTTTGGATGCTGCAACAAACAGATAGCCAAGTTTGTTCAGATTAAAGCCCAAGTTGGGGGGCGGCGCAAGCCTAAAGGCCGGGAAACGCCGGGCGGCCGACAAACGATGTTGCGCGCCGGATAGCAGGCGCGTTGGTTGCCGCATTGCAGCAATGCAGCGTAAAATTTGGGGGTTTCGCCCCGTCGCGCGTGCGTGCGCGGTTTTCGACGGTAACGGAGCTGAAACGAGGCATTGCGAAAGGGATCTGGCGTGGACGAATCAGCGTTGCGGGGGCAGGGTGTTGCGGCGGCGTGCGGGGCGACACCGCCTCGCGCGCAGGGCATGTACGACCCGCGCAACGAGCACGACGCCTGCGGCCTGGGATTCATCGCCAACATCAAGGGCAGGAAAAGCCACGCGGTGATCACGCAGGGGCTCGCGATCCTCGATAACCTCACGCATCGCGGCGCCACCGGCGCCGACCCGTTGCAAGGCGACGGCGCCGGCATCCTGATCCAGTTGCCGGATACCTTCCTGCGGCGGGCATGCGGCAAGCTCGGCATCACGCTGCCGTCAACGGGGCAATACGGCGTGGGCATGGTGTTCCTGCCGCAGGAGCCCGCGTCGCGGATGGCATGCGAGCAGGAAATCGAGCGTGCGGTCGCGGCCGAAGGCCAGGTTCTGCTCGGCTGGCGCGACGTTCCCACCAACAACGCCGGACTGTCGGAGCGCACGAAGGAAGTCGAGCCGGTGATCCGCCAGGTGTTCGTTGCGCGCGGCTCGCGCGACATGGACGCCGATGCGCTCGAGCGCAAGCTGTATGTGATCCGCAAGCGCGCGGGACACGCGATCCAGGCGCTCAACCTGCGCCATGGCAAGGAGTTTTACGTGCCGTCGTTCTCGACGCGCACGATCGTCTACAAGGGCATGTTGCTGGCGCACCAGGTGGGCCAGTTCTATCCCGACCTGGCCGACGCGGCGATGGTGTCGGCGCTGGCGATGGTTCACCAGCGCTTTTCCACCAACACGTTCCCCACGTGGGACCTCGCGCATCCATTCCGCTACGCGTGCCACAACGGCGAGATCAATACGCTGCGCGGCAACTTCAACTGGATCCGCGCGCGCGAAGGCAAGATCGCGTCCGACGTGCTGGGCGACGACCTCGCCAAGCTCTTCCCGCTGATCTACGAAGGCCAGTCGGATTCGGCGTCGTTCGACAACGCGCTCGAGCTCCTCGTGATGTCGGGCTACTCGCTGGCGCACGCGATGATGATGATGATTCCCGAGGCGTGGGCGGGCAACGCGCTGATGGACGACGATCGCCGCGCGTTCTACGAATATCACGCAGCGTTGATGGAACCGTGGGACGGGCCTGCGGCGATGGCCTTCACCGATGGTCGCCAGATCGGCGCGACGCTCGACCGCAATGGATTGCGGCCCGCGAGATTTGTCGTCACCGACGACGACTTCATCGTGATGGCGTCCGAAGTCGGCGTGCTCGACATCCCGGAGAAGAAGATCGTCAAGAAGTGGCGGCTGCAGCCCGGCAAGATGCTGCTGGTCGACCTGGAAGCGGGCCGCGTCGTCGACGATGCCGAATTGAAGCAGCGACTCGCGACGCAGAA
>DATCFA010000026.1:0-7603 GCA_036509805.1 Casimicrobiaceae bacterium | reverse complement strand
GGCGATGAGAGCCGCGACGGAGGTATATGGATTCGGGGAAACGGGCGCCGCGAGATGAGGAGCGGCCAGGCCCTTGAACCGCCGCACCGACCCGTAAACCGGACCGGCACAGCGCTCATTGGGAAGGTAGGCTATCCGGCTTAGAGGTGGCTGTCAAGAAATGCCGTGAGTTGGGTCTTCGACAACGCGCCGACCTTCTGCGCCTGCGCCTGGCCGCCCTTGTACAGGATGACGGTCGGGATGCCTTTAATGCCGTACTTGACCGGCGTGGCGGGATTGGCGTCGATGTCCATTTTGGCGATGGTGATCTTGCCGTCGTATTCCTTGGCGATTTCGTCGAGAATCGGCGCGAACATCTTGCACGGCCCGCACCATTCCGCCCAGAAGTCGACGAGCACGGGCGTCCCCGCGTTGATCACGTCCTTGTCGAAGGTCGAATCGGAAACGTGCTTGATCGTCGCTTGACTCGTTGCTTGGTTCATCGTGTCGGGTCCCTGGAGAACAGGCGGCGCCTGCCTGGAAGTTGTTCGAAAGGCCACCCGGCGAGCGGTGGCGACGAGCTACGTTAGCGTAACTCGAGGGCTCGGTGCAAGCGCTCGTTGCCCGCCTCTCAGGAAAGCTGGGGTGAATCTGCTAAAATTCAGGTCTTTGCACATCACCCCGTTTCAGGCGCCATGACCTACGTCGTCACCGAAAGCTGCATTCGCTGCAAGTACACCGATTGCGTCGACGTTTGCCCGGTGGACTGTTTTCGCGAGGGCCCCAATTTTCTGGTCATCGATCCCGACGAGTGCATCGATTGCACGCTGTGCGTCGCCGAATGCCCGGTGGAGGCGATCTTCGCCGAGGATGACGTGCCGCCCGAGCAGGTCAAGTTCACCGCGATCAATGCCGAGCTTGCGAAGCTGTGGAAGCCGATCATCGAGCGCAAGCCCGCGCCGGCCGACGCCGACGACTGGAAGGATGTTGGCGAGAAGATGCAGTTTCTCGAGCGCTGAAACGGCGCGCATTGACCCCGCCACCGCGCACCGCATAGAATTCGAAGGTTTTTCGACGTTGCGCAGCTTAGCCCGGCGCGCGCGGCACCCGGCACGCTTTCCGATCCACCATCCATTCACACTTCCTCCGCTTCGACACCGAATGATCAAACAACTGACGACTGCCGCACTGTTCTCGTGCGCGGCAGCACTTGCTTGCGCGCAAGCGCCCGCACCGCAGGCCGGCAACGCCGCACGCGGCAAGGAAAAGACGCGGATGTGCGAGGGCTGCCACGGCATTCCCGACTGGCGCACCGCGTTTCCCGAGGTATATTCAGTGCCGCGCCTGGGCGGCCAGCATGCGGAATACATCGTCAAGGCGTTGCAGGAATACAAGAGCGGCGAACGCGAGCACCCGTCGATGCGCAGCATCGCCGCGTCGCTGTCCGACCAGGACATGGCCGACCTCGCCGCGTACTACTCGGAGACGCCCGCCCCGGCGGCGAGCAAATGATGAGCCAACTTCTCGTTTTGGTCGCGCTGGCGGCGGCCGTCGCCGTCGCTCCGGCACACGCCGCCGACCAGGCCGCGGGCAAGAAAATCGTCACGCAGGTATGCCAGGCGTGCCACGGACTCGATGGCAACAGCACATCGCCCGACTTTCCGCGCCTTGCCGGGCAGCACCAGGACTATCTGGCGAAGGCGTTGCACGATTACAAGTCGGGCGCCCGCAAGAATCCGATCATGGCCGGATTCACGGCCGCGCTGTCGAACGACGACATCGACAACCTGGCCGCGTATTACGCCGCACAGCCGGCGGCGGTGCACGACAAGTTCTGAACGGTGCGTCGCAGGCAAAAAAGGGCGCCGACCGGCGCCCTTTTTTTGCCTGCACGGCGCGCGATGTCAGTGCGCGCGTGCAAGGCAGTCGAGGTAGAGCGTTTCATCGGGTGTCGTGCGGTCGCGCTGCGCCTGCCACAATGTTTCCGCGAGGCAGTCGACGATCGCGTGCAACGCGGCGTGCTCGTCGGAATGCGCGGCGCGCAAGCGCTCGAAATGCGCGCGAATGCCGCGCGGCTGGTCGATCGACAATTGCTCGGCGACGGCGATGTGCATCTGCAGGTGCAGGAACGGGTTGATCCGGCCGTCGTCGGGTGAGTAGTCGCGCTCGAGGTGGCGCTCCGGTGCCTCCAGCACCGCGTGATATTCGGGATGCGCGGCGATGACGGTCACCGCCATCTCTTCCAGCGGCGACAGCGGCTGCGCGCCGCGGTATTTGCGCCAGGCGGCCACCAGGAATTGCCTCGCTTCGTCGCGCGTCGGTGCGAACATCAGCGCTTGCCGGCAGTACCGTGCCCTCGGCGCTTCACTGCGGCCAGCTTCGCCGGCGCGCGCGCGGTGAGGATCGAGCGGTCGGCAGGCGCCAGGTTCTTGTGCGTGTACTCGCACAGGTCGACGATCACGCAACTCGCGCATTTGGGTGCGCGCGCGGTGCACGTATAGCGGCCGTGCAGGATCAGCCAGTGATGGCAGTCGAGCTTGAACTCGTCGGGGACGAACTTCTGCAGCCTGTTCTCGACTTCGACGACATTGGCGCCCGGCGCGATGCCGGTGCGGTTCGCGACGCGGAAGATGTGCGTGTCGACGGCGATCGTCGGCTCGCCGAACGCCGTGTTGAGCACGACGTTGGCGGTCTTGCGACCGACGCCCGGCAGCGCCTCGAGCGCGTCGCGCGTACGCGGCACTTCGCCGCCATGCTCGGCGATGAGCATTTGCGCGAGCGCGACCACGTTCTTCGCCTTGTTGCGCCACAAGCCGATCGCGTTGATATACGGCGCGACGCCGGCTACGCCGAGCGCCACGATCTTCTGCGGCGTGCGCGCCACCGGGTAGAGCTTGCGTGTGGCCGCGTTGACGCTTTTGTCGGTCGCCTGTGCCGACAGTACGACGGCGACCAGCAGTTCGAAGGGGGTCTTGTATTCGAGCTCGGTGGTCGGGTGCGGGTTGGCCGCGCGCAGGCGCTCGAAGATTTCGCGGCGCTTGGCAGGATTCACGCAGCGGCCCGGCGGCGGGCGCGCGCACGCGCCAGTGCCGCGGCGACGCGTTGCCCGATGCGCGCGGCGTCGGGCCGCGGCGCAGCGTCACGATCCGCGTGCACCGGTTGTTCGGCCGCGCGAGCGGACGATGAACAACGCAGCTCGCGCGCCGCGTGTCGGGCGCGCGCGGCATCAGCGTCGGCGGACGTCCATTCGCGCAATGCGGGCCGCATGTCGATGCAGTCGACCGGGCAGGGCGGGATGCACAATGCACAGCCCGTGCACAGCGACGCGAGCACCGTGTGCATCCGTTTCGGACCGCCGAGGATCGCATCGACCGGGCACGCGGCGATGCACAGCGTGCATCCGATGCAGGCGTCCTCATCGATGCGCGCCACCGCCAAGGGCTGGTATTCGCCGCATCCGCGATCGAGCGGCTTGGCCGGGCGACCCGTCAGGAGGGCCAGCGCGGCGATCGTCGCGTCGCCGCCGGGCGGGCAGCGGTCGATGTCCGCTGCGCCGCCGGCAATCGCGTCGGCATACGCGCGGCAGTCGGCGTAGCCGCAACGCCTGCACTGCGTCTGCGGCAGCAGGGCGTCGATCCGGGAGGACAGCGCGTGGGCGTTCACCGCGTGCATTTTACCGGTCCGGTCACGATTCGGGGACGCGAGACTCGCCGCGGGGGGTGGAAAACCGGCCGCGCGGGTGTAGCGTATCGGGGCGGCTGCCATTGGCGAACGCCGACGACCGTTCGCGCCCCGGCCCGGCCGATCGTCGCAACAGGCTCGTCTGCCGTCGCGCCGCGGGCCAGCATGCGCTCACCCCAATCCTTGCCCGTGGATATCATGCTCGCAAGTTCCGCTTTCGGCTGCAAATCACCGTTCGGCAACCATCCGTTGCTGGTGATCCCGCTGTTCCGCCGCTGGCCGCGCTCGGTCGCGCGCGACCTCACCTATACGTTCATCTGGAACTGCCTATTCGCGCTGGCGTTCACGCTGATGGGCCTGCTGTTCGATTCGCGTGCCGGCTTCTTCCAGATGTTCTGGCCGAACATGGTGTTCGCGCAGGTGATCGGCTACCTGATCCACCTGACGTTCGCGCTGGGCTCGCGCTTCCTGCCGGACATCAACCGCCGCGGGCCTGCACTGCGAACCGTTTACTACGCCGGCGCACCGCTGCTCTGCGTGCTCGCCGGCATGTGGATCGCGTCGGGGATCATCGGCGGCGGCGACATGCGCCACTGGATCATGCAGCCGCGCAACGTGACGGTGATGTCGGGCGTATCGCTGCTGATTTCCTGCGTGATGCTGATGATCTACATTCCGCGCGAGCGCGCCGCGCGCGCCGAGGCGGCGATGGCGCTGGAGACCGCGCGGGTCGCCGCGGCCGAGCGCGAAACAACGCTGGCGCAGATGAAGCTGCTGGAAGCGCAGGTCGAGCCGCACTTCCTCTACAACACGCTCGCGCACGTCGATTCGCTGATCGAATCCGACCCGCGCGCGGCGCGCAGCATGCTCGAGCGCCTGATCTCGTTGCTGCGCGCGACGGCCGCCGCCGCCTCCGGCGCAGCGACATTGTCGCGCCAGGTCGAGTGGACACGCACGTACCTCGAGCTTTTGCAGATGCGGATGGGCACGCGCCTGACGTGGACGATCGACGTCGACGCCGACGTGCGCGACGCCATCGTGCCGCCCGCGATCCTGCAGCCGCTGGTGGAGAACGCCGTCAAGCACGGACTCGAGCCGCGGCTCGCCGGCGGCGCGATCACCATCTCGGCGCACCGCGCGGGCGCGAGCATCGAGCTGTGCGTCGCGGATACCGGTGGCGGCTTTCGCGCGACGCGCGCGGCGGCCGATTCGACCGGCATCGGCCTGGCCAACCTGCGCGCGCGCCTGGTCTCGCTCTACGGCGAGCGCGCGCGGATGACGATCGCCGACAACACGCCCAGCGGCGCCCGCGTCGCGCTGAGCCTGCCCATCGGATGAACGCGAGCCGCAGGATCACCGCGGTGGTGGCCGATGACGAGGCGCGGCTCGCGGAGTTCCTCGTGTCGCGCCTTCGCGAGCTTTGGCCGGAGCTCGTCATCGCCGGCGTCGCGGCCAACGGGCGCGAGGCGCAGTCGCTGATCGTCCGCGAAGCGCCGGACGTCGCGTTCCTCGACATCCGCATGCCGGGCCTCACGGGCCTCGACGTCGCACGCGCGGCAGGTGCGGGCGTGCATATCGTGTTCGTCACCGCATTCGACGAATACGCGCTGCAGGCGTTCGAGCACGCGGCCATCGACTACCTGCTGAAGCCGGTGGCGGACGAGCGGCTTCTGCATACGATCGCGCGGCTCAAGGAGCGGCTGGTAGCCAACACGCCGGCGCCGTCGCTCGACCACGTGCTCTCGGCGCTCGCGCAGCGCTTGCCCGGGATGTCGGTCGCCAACGGCGGCGTGGAACGCCTTGCGTGGGTGCGCGCCGCGGTGGGCAGCAACGTGCAGCTCATCAACGTGGCCGACGTCTGCTACTTCCAGGCGAACGACAAGTACACCAGCGTGTTCACGGCGGCGGGCGAGGCGTTGATCCGCACGCCGATCCGCGAAATCATCGACAAGCTCGACCCGCAGCGCTTCTGGCAGGTGCACCGCGGGACGATCGTCAATGTCGAGCACATCGCCAGCACGACACGCGACCTGGCCGGCCGCATCGTGCTGGCGATGAAGTCGCGCCCGGAAAGAGTCCAGGTGTCGCGCGCTTACGCACACCTGTTCAAGCAGATGTAGGCAACCACGGGTGCGCGCATTGCGCGACAATCGCGCCATGCACGACGGGCACGATGGACACGACCACGCGGCACACGACCATGCCGGCCACGCGCACGCGCAGCCGGGCACACCGGTGCGCGCGCTGGCGATCGCGTTCCTGGTCACCGCGGCGTTCGCCGTGGTCGAGGCCGCTGGCGGCTATTTCACCGGCTCGCTGGCGCTTCTGTCGGACGCCGGCCACATGATCACCGACGCTGCCGCGCTGGCGGTGGCGATGTTTGCGCAGAAAGTGGCGCAGCGGCCACCGTCCCCGCGCGCTTCGTACGGATACGCGCGCGCCGAGGTACTGGCGGCGTTCGTCAATGCGCTGGTGATGTTGCTGATCGTCGCCGCGATCGTGTTCGAAGCGGTGCAACGCCTCGCGCACCCGTCGCCGGTCGCTGGCGTCATGGTGCTCGTGATCGCGAGCGTGGGGCTCATGGTCAACCTGATCGCCGCATGGGTGCTGTCGCGCCAGCAGGGTTCGCTGAATGCGCGCGCCGCGCTGTTGCACGTGATGGGCGACCTGATGGGCTCCGTCGCGGCGATCGTCGCAGGCGGCGTGATCGCCACGACCGGGTGGCTGCCCATCGACCCGATCCTGTCGATCGTGATTTCGCTGCTGATCCTGCGCTCGACCTGGCGGCTTTTGCGGCAGAGCTCGGCGGTGCTGATGGAAGGCGTTCCGCCGCACCTCGACTATGCGGAAATCGGCAATGCGCTGTCGCGCCTGCCGGGTGTCGCCAACGTGCATGACCTGCATGTATGGCAAATGGGCAGCGAGGACGTGGCGCTGTCGGCGCACGTGGCGATCGGCGAGGGCGTGGAGTGGCCCCGCACGCTGGGCGCTGCGCAGCGGATGCTGCGCGAGCGCTACGCGATCACGCATGTGACGCTGCAGCCCGACTGGCCGCTGGTTGCGCCGGGCGGAAAACGGGTGATCCCGGTGGTGATGAGCGACGAAGGCAAGGACCGCTAGCCCGGCGCGCCGGTCCTTCCGGCCAACGCCCGGCGCTACACCCATCCCGCCTTGCGAAAGCGCAGCCACAGCACGACATCGATGCCGAACATCAGCGCGATCGCATACGCATAGCCGAACAGCCAGTCGAGCTCCGGGATGTTGTGGAAATTCATCCCGTACACGCCGGCGATCAGCGTCGGCACGGTGATCAGCGCGCCCCACGCGGCAAGCTTCTTGGTGATTTCACTCTCGGTGATGCTGATCAGCGTCAGCGACACGGATATCGCCGTCTGCAGCATTTCACGCATGCTCTCGATTTCGGCACTGAGGCGCATCAGGTGGTCGAACACGTCGCGGTAATACTCCTGCAGGCCGACGCACACCAGCGGTACGCGTCCGCCGAACAGCTTGCTCGTCACCTCGGCCAGAGGAGCGACCGCATGGCGCAGCGTCATCATGTCCTGCTTCAGGCTGTAGAACGCCTCGACGCTTTGGCGGCTGGGCGTGCGTTTGAACATCGCGACCTCAAGGTTCTCGAGCTTGGTCTCGAGGCCGTCGAGCACCGGAAAGTAGCGGTCGACGACGGCATCCATCAGTGCGTAGAGCACGTAGCCCGAGCCGCGCTTCAATAGCTCGGGCTCGTGTTCGGTGCGCGCGCGCACGGTGACGAAGCCGTGCTGCGTTTTCTGGCGCACCGACAGGATGTAGTTCTTGCCGACGAACACCGCCATCTGGCCCTCGAGCAATTCGTCGTCGGGCGGCGGACCGACCTCGACGGTGCGCATCACGCAGAACAGCGTGTCGCCGTATTCCTCGATCTTGGGCGCCTGGTTGCCCTTGC
>DATCFA010000025.1:0-3062 GCA_036509805.1 Casimicrobiaceae bacterium | reverse complement strand
CGGCGTGTCGCGCGCGCGGATCACACCCTTGCCGAGCGTCGTGGTGAGGAACGCCTCGAGCGCGTCGAGCAGCGCAGGATCGGTTGAGGGGGCAGGGACCAGCTCGACCAGGTGCATGTAGCGCGGCGGATTAAAGAAGTGCACGCCGCAGAAGCGCGCACACAATGCCGAAGGCATCGCGTCGTCGAGCGCCGCGATGGACAGCCCCGACGTGTTCGACGCGATCACCGCGGTGGCTGCGATGTGCGGCGCGACCTTCGCATACAGTTCGCGCTTCCAGTCGAGGCGCTCGGCGATGGCCTCGATCACGAGATCGCAGTCGGCGAGGCGCGCGAGATCGTCGTCGTAGTTGGCGACCTCGATGGCCGCGGCCAGGTCGGGATGCCCGAGCGGCGCCGGCTCGAGCTTGGCGAGACCTGCGACCGCCTTGCGCGCGATCGCGCTCTTGTCGCCTGCCTTCGCCGCCAGGTCGAACAGCAGCACGCGCACGCCCGCATTGACGAAATGTGCGGCGATCTGCGCGCCCATGACGCCGGCGCCCAGCACCGCCGCGCGTCGCACGCGAAGGCGCGTTGGCGTGCGCTCGGCGAGGGTAGGATGGGTCAGGTCGGAGTCCATGGAATCGGAAATGCGGCAACGGCGGGCCCGGTTGCCCGCTGCGCTTGCCGCGCGGCGCCTTCGTGCGCCGCGCATGCGCACGCTAGGTCAGAACGAATACACGATCTGGCCCGATACGATGATCACATTCGAGTCGTAGTGGCCGGCGACCAGCCCGTTCTGTGCGGTGCTGCCCTCGTTCTGGTCGATATCGGGCTGCTTGATGAATATGTAGGCGAGACCGAGGTCGAAGCGCCACTGCTGCGAGAGCTTGTACTGCGCACCGCCGGCAAGCCAGTAGCGGTCACCGTCAGGCAGCCGCACCGTGCGATCGGTATCGTTGACCGGCGACTGGTCGTAGGCAAGGCCGCCGCGCAATTTCCACTGCTCGCTGACCTTGTAGGTTGCGCCGGCCGACACGCGCCAGGTGTCGTCGAAGTTCTCGGGAGTCGTCTGCAGCACATCGCCGGTCGTGCGCACGAATGTCAGGTCCTTGAACCGCGACCAGCCCGTCCATTGCACGTCGGCCATCCAGTCCCAGCGGTCGTTGTACGACTGGAAGATCGACAGGTTCGCTTGCCCCGGCAGCTTGACATCGGCGGTCACGCCGCCGTTGAACAGCGCCACCGAATTGACCTGTTGCGCAAGCTGGCCGACGACCGGCGCGAGCGGCGCCGGCACATTGGGCGTCGGATTGTCGAAGCTGACATTGCCGGTGACCTTGTAGTTGATCGGCGAGCGGTAGCTGAAACCGATGCGCGTCGCCGGATTCAGGTCCCACAGCAGGCCGGCATTCCAGCCCCACGTCGTGTCGTTGCCGTCGACGATGGATTTCGACTGCAGTCCGGTGGTGGCGCCGACGATGCTCGGCACCAGCGAGGCGGGTATGAGGCCCTGTGCGGCGGCGGATTGCGCCGCCTGCGCCATCGCGCCCGAATAGTTGACGTCGCTGCTGAAATCGGCGGAGATCCGCTGCCAGTCGACGCCGAGCCCCAGCGCCAGTTGGTCGGTCACCTTCCACGACAGCGCCGGATTGACGTTGATCGTCTTGACTTCCGACTTGATGCCCTGGAAGCGGCCGACGAAACTGTCGTTGTATTCGGTGACGAGGCCGAAGGGGACGTTGACGCCGAGCCCGAACACCCAGTCGCTATTGATCGGCACGGCGAGATAGGAGTTCGGCACCGGCACCGTGCTGCCCGCGTCGCCGCCGCTGTCGCCTTGCGGCTGGAACGCTGCCGCGGCCGACCCACCGTCCTTGAGCTTGATGGACGGCGTGATCACGCTGACGCCCATCACCACCTGGTTGGTCGTGTACTTCGACAGCGTGGCCGGATTGACCGACATCGAGCTCGCGTCCTCGGCCGCCGCCGCACCACCGGCGAACGCGTTGCCGAGACCGCTGGCGCTTTCCTCCTGCAACGCGAACCCGGAACCGTACGAATGGCCGGCGGCAAGCGCGAACAAGGTGCCGGCGGCGGCCGCCGCAATCCGGGTGCGTCGGGACCGACTGCTATTCATGGTCAGAATCTCCTCGTTGACAAGCGGACGACCGGGTCATCGCATTCATCGAACGCCCGCGCGCGGAACGGCGCGCGGGGGGACAGGTATGGCGCTTCGCCGACTATACACGCGCGCCGCCAATCGTTCATATTGCAGTGCGGCAGGCGTCGCGTCGCGCTTATCCGGCGATCGGACGCGGGCGGCGGTCGGCGCCCACCGCCACATAGGTCAGGCTCGCTTCGGTGACCTTGACGGTGACCAGATCGTCGGGATTGCGCTGTGCGTAGACCTCGATGGACACTGTCAGCGACGTGCGCCCGACGCGCAGCACCTCGCCAAAGAAGCTGACGACGTCACCCACCAGCACCGGCTCCTTGAACGTGAACGAGTTGACCGCCACCGTCGCCACACGGCCGCGCGCCTTGCGCGCGGCCAGCACGCCGCCCGCGATGTCGGCCTGCGACATGATCCAGCCGCCGAAGATGTCACCGTGCTGGTTCACGTCGGCGGGCATCGGCACCACGCGCAGTACCGGCTGCGCGTCGGGCAGCGTGACATGCGTGCGCGCGGCGGGAGCCTGCGCGGGATTTGCCGGCATGCTCATTGGAGTGCCTTCGTGCTGCGCACTCCGGTATTCGCTCTGGGGACGGCCCTTCGTGCTCATGCGCTCGCGCGGCGCGCCTCGTCGCGCAACTCGCGACGCAGGATCTTGCCGACGTTCGACTTGGGCAGGTCGTCGCGGAACTCGATGTCGCGTGGCACCTTGTAGCCTGTCATGTTTTCACGGCAATAGCGTAGCAGTGCATCCGCCGTCAGCGCAGCATCGCGCTTGACGGCGAACAGTTTGACGGCCTCGCCCGACTTTTCGTCGGGCACGCCGACGACCGCGCATTCGAGGATACCCGGGTGCATCGCGACAACCGCCTCGATTTCATTCGGATAGACGTTGAACCCCGACACCA
>DATCFA010000024.1:0-5429 GCA_036509805.1 Casimicrobiaceae bacterium | reverse complement strand
CGTGGCGCGCGCCATCGTGCTCGAGCCGAAGGTGCTCCTGTTCGACGAGCCGCTCTCCAATCTCGATGCCAAGCTGCGTCGGCGCGTGCGCGAGGAAATCCGCGACCTGCAGCAGGAATTGAAGCTGACCGTCGTGTATGTCACGCACGACCAGGAAGAGGCGCTCGCCGTCTCCGACCGCATCATCGTGATGAATGCCGCGCGCGTCGTGCAGGACGGCACGCCGCGTCAGCTCTACAACGAGCCCAACAGCCACTTCATCGCCGACTCCATGGGCGACGCCAACGTGCTCGACGTGACCTGCCTCGAACGAAACGGTGAATTTGTTGCCGTACAGCTAGGGCCGATGCGGATCAACGTTCGCCATCACGGAATTGCCGCCGGACCGGCGGCGTTGGCGCTAAGACCCCATTCGGTGCGCATCACGCAGGATCTCCACGTGCCCAACGCGTTGACCGGCAGGATCCTGAAGAGCTCGTATCTCGGCGATCACATGGAATACAGAATCGGGCTTTCGGACCCTGTCAGCCAGCTGTTCGCCTCGTCGCCCGGCGTTGCCGTCCCCATTGCCGACGCAGATCAGGTGTCGGTGACCTTCGACCCGGCCGAGGTCATTTTGATAGCGGACCCATGAGCTCGCTGATCTGTGCGGTAAAGGCCTTCCCATTTCTGCGTTGCCAGCGGTGGCGCGCATGACAGCGGGCGAAGCGGTGCAACCACCGGACCACAACGCGATCACGCCATCCGCGGCGCAAGTCGGCGCAACGCTCGACTTGGCACTGATCGGCAACGGCCGCATTGCGCTGCTGGTGGACGCCAAGGGGTCGGTGGTCTGGGGATGCTTTCCGCAGATCGACGCTGACCCGGTGTTCTGCGCGCTGCTCGATACACGGGAAGCCGCGGACGCGCGGGGCATTCATTCGGTCGAGCTCATCGACTGCGTGCATGCCGAGCAGTCGTATGTGCGCAACACCGCGGTGCTGACCACGCGGCTCGAGGATTCGCGTGGCGGCATCGTCGAAATCGTCGACTGCATCCCGCGCTTCGTCCAGCACGGGCGCATGTACCTTCCGGTGCTGCACGTGCGCCAGCTGAAGCGTGTTGCGGGCAACCCGCGGATCACCATCCGCCTGCGCCCGGCGTTCGGCTATGGACAGGTGCCCGCGGCGCCGGTGCGCGGCTCGAGCCATCTGCGATACGTGCTCGGCGAGCAGACACTGCGCCTGACCACCGATGCTCCGATCGCAGCGATCGTCGACGAAAAGTCGTTCCTGCTGCATGACGACCTGACGCTGCTGTTCGGCGACGATGAAACCGTGCCGGAAATGCCACGTGACCTCGGTCGACGCTTCGTCAACCGCAGCATCGAGGACTGGCGTGACTGGGTGCGCAAGCTCGCGATCCCGTTCGAGTGGCAGGAGGCGGTCATCCGCGCCGCCATCACGCTCAAGATGAACGCTTGCGACGACACCGGCGCGATCGTTGCCGCGGTGACGACGTCGATACCGGAGGCGGCCAATTCCGGGCGCAATTGGGACTACCGCTACTGCTGGCTGCGCGACGGCTATTTCGTCATCGACGCACTCAACCGCCTCAACGCGACCGGCACGATGGAGCGCTACCTGCGCTACCTGGTCGACATCGCCGCCAATGCCGAGTCGGCACCATTGCAGCCCGTCTACCGGATCAACGGTGACGCGGCGCTGGAGGAATCGGCGGTGGCGACACTGCCCGGATACCGCGGAATGGGTCCGGTACGCATCGGCAACGATGCATACCGGCAAGTGCAGAACGATGTCTATGGTTCGGCGGTACTCGCGGCAACGCACGTGTTCTTCGATGCACGCCTGCAGGAGCCGGGGTCGCTCGATCTGTTCGCGCGGCTCGAAGCCCTGGGCTTGCGCGCGATCGCATGCCACGACCAGCCCGACGCCGGCATCTGGGAGTATCGCGGCCGCGCACGCGTGCACACCTTTTCCTCGGTGATGTGCTGGGCGGCGTGCGACCGCCTGCACAAGATCGCCGGCCGCCTGGGGCTCGCCGAGCGCGCGGCGCGCTGGGGTAACGAGGCCGCGCGCATCCGCGCTTTCATCGACACGCATTGCTGGAGCGAAAAACGCGGGGCGTTCGTCGTCGCCGCCGGCAGCGACGAGCTCGATGCGAGCCTGCTGCGGCTCATCGACGTCGGCTACGTGGCGCCTTCCGACCCGCGCTACGTCGCCACCGTGCTCGCGATCGAGCGTGAACTGAAGCGCGGCGACTTCATCTTCCGCTACGTCGACCAGGACGACTTCGGCGCGCCGGCCAACGCATTCGTCGTCTGCACGTTCTGGTTCGTCAACGCGCTGGCGGCGATCGGTCGCGTCGACGAGGCACGCGCGATGTTCAATGCGCTGCTCGCGTGCCGCAACCGTCATGGTCTGCTCGCCGAGCACCTCGACGCCGCCACGCGCGAGCCCTGGGGCAACTTCGTGCAGACCTACAGCATGGTGGGCATCATCGAAAGTGCGATTCGCCTTTCGGTGCCCTGGGACGAGGCGTTCTGATGACACTCGCCGCTGGCGCTCCCCTCGACGCCGGCGGCGCGGCGGACTTCGTGCAGCCCCCGCCGCTGCTCGGCAACCAGTACCGCGATGACCGCGTGCTGGGCGAGCACCTGGCGCGCGTGCTGCCGGCGGCGATGCACAACGCCATCGAAGACGACCTCGCGGCACTCGGCGCGCACGCGAGCGAGGCGTGGACCGCGGCGCGCGCGAGCGTTCCGCGGTCGCCCGAGCTCACGCAGTGGGACGCCTATGGCGCGCGCATCGACCGTATCGACACGACGCCCACATGGCGGCAAGGCGCGCGGTTTGCGGCGCGCTACGGCCTTGTCGCCAGCGGCCACGCGCCGGAGCACGGCTCGCACGCGCGCACCGACCAGTTCGCGCGCGTCTATCTGCATCATGTGGCCAGCGAGTTCTACACCTGCCCGCTCGCGATGAGCGACGGCGCGGCGAGCGCATTGGCGGCATCGGGCAACGCCGATTTGGCGGCGCGCGCGCTGCCGCACCTCCTGTCGCGCGACGCGGCAACCGCGTGGCTGTCCGGGCAATGGATGACGGAGACGTCGGGCGGCTCGGACGTCGGCGGCACGCAAACGCTCGCACGGCGCGATGCGCACGGCCAGTGGCGCCTTTATGGCCGCAAATGGTTCACGTCGGCGATAATCGGCGAGATGGCGCTGACGCTTGCGCGACCCGAAGGTGCGGCCGCGCACGCCGGCGCGCTGGCGCTGTTCTATCTGGAAACGCGCGATGCCGATGGCCGCTGGAACGGCATCCGTATCGACCGGCTGAAGGACAAGCTCGGCACGCGCGAATTGCCCACTGCCGAGATCCACCTCGACGCGACGGCGGCGCAACCGGTCGGCGAGCTCGCGCACGGGGTGCGCCTGATAGCGCCGATGCTGAATGTCACGCGTACGTGGAATGCCGTGTGCGCGCTCGCCACGATGCGCCGCTGCCTCGCGCTCGCCAACGCGTACGCGATGGCCCGTCACGCGTTCGGCCGGCCGCTCGCCGAGCAACCGCTGCATCGCGCGACGCTCGATGACATCGGCGCTGAATTCGAGGCGGCGTTCCACTTCGTGTTTCACGTGGTCGCGTTGCTGGGACGCGTCGAGCGTGGTGATGCGCACGAACGCGACAAGGCGCTGCTGCGCGTGCTGACGCCGCTCGCCAAGCTGTGGACGGGCAAGCTCGCCGTGCGCATCGCGTCGGAAGCCTGCGAGACATTCGGCGGCGCAGGCTACATCGAGAACACCGGCATGCCCCTGCTGCTGCGCGATGCGCAGGTGTTCCCGATCTGGGAAGGCACGACGAACGTACTGTCGCTCGACGTGTTGCGCGCGCTGTCCGCGTCGGGCGTCGATGGGCTGGTCGACGAAGCGGGCGCACTGCTCGCGGAAGCGGGCGGCGATCGTCACGGCGTGCGCGCGACGCTCGACGCGGCGCGTCGATGGCATGCGGCCGCAAGCACCGATCGCGATGCGCTGGAGGCCGGCGCGCGCGGCCTCGCGCTGACGCTTGCGCGCGCGTTCGCGGCGGCGACGCTTGCGCGACATTCGGCGTGGAGTACCCGCACGCGCGGCGACACAAGCGCTGCGCAGGCCCTCGCGCGGTTCGCCAGCCACGGCTTGACGCGGCTCGCGCCGCCCGCCGCCTAGCCGGCGGACGCTTCGGCTTCCGCGTCGCGCGCCTGCGTGATCGCCTGCAGCAGCACCTCGGGCTCGTGCGCGCCCGACACCGCGACGCGGCCGTCGAAGATGAAGTAGGGAACGCCGCTCACGCCGAGCGCGCGCGAGCGCGCTTCCATCGCGGCGAGCGTTTCGCGGCCGCCGTCGCTGGCGAGCCACGCGGCCGCTTCGACGCCATCGAGTCCCGCGTCCGCTGCGATGGCGGTGAGCACCGCGACATCGCCGATGTCACGACCGTCGATGAAGTACGCGACGAACAGGCGCTCGACCAGGTCCCCTGCATCGTGCTCCTGCTGCGCCCAGCTTACGAGGCGGTGGGCCGCCAGTGTGTTGGGTTGCACGCGGATGCGATCGAAATCGAACGCGATGCCCACGCTCTCGCCGGCGGCGCGCACGCGCGCATAAACCTCGCCGGCGCGCGCAGGAGCGCCGAACTTCGCCTCCAGGTAGCGCTTGCGATCCACGCCGCGCGGCGGCAGTTCGGGGTTGAGCTGGAACGGGTGCCAGTTGACCCGCGTCTCGAGCGCGGGATCTTCGGCATGCAGCTGTGCGAGCGCCGATTCGAGCCGGCGCTTGCCGATGAAGCACCACGGGCACACCACGTCCGATACCACGTCGATCATGAATGCCACGTCGAACCTCCGGCTGCCCTCGATGATGCGATTATCGCGCCGATCGGGTCAGGCGATAATCCGGACACGATGACGACCGCCTCGCCGCGCTGGGACGTGTTCTGCCGCGTCGTCGACAACTACGGCGACGCGGGCTTCTGCTGGCGCCTCGCGCGGCAGCTCGTGCACGTGCAGCGGCGCGCGGTCACGCTGTGGATCGACCGGCCCGCCGCGCTCGCGCGCATCGTCGACGGCGTGGATGCCGGCGCTGTGCACCAGCGCGTCGACGGCGTGGTGATCGCGCAACTCGAGACGGCTACGCTGGCAGCGCCCGTGCGGGCGGCCATCGAGGCGTACGGCTGCGGCCTGCCCGCGCGCTACCGCGACGCGATGCGTGCGCAATGCCCGGTCTGGATCAACCTCGAATACCTGTCGGCGGAAGCGTGGGTCGACGGCGTGCACCGGCTGCCGTCGCCGCATCCCCCGCTGACGCGCTGGTTCTTCTTTCCCGGGTTCAGCGCCGCAACCGGCGGGCTGGTGCGCGAGCCCGGGCTTGTTGATGTGGGCGACGCGCGCGCCGA
>DATCFA010000023.1:0-15044 GCA_036509805.1 Casimicrobiaceae bacterium | reverse complement strand
GGGCAGGATGTGGCGGCCGAAGCGGTCGGGAAACACCATGATCGTGTCGAACGCCAGCGAGCCGCAGATCAGCGTGCGCATGCGCGAGCATTCCTTCGCGGCCGTCGGGCGCGACGATGCCGATGCCGATGTCCGCGATATCGGCGACGCTGTTGTCGTGCGAGCGCGCCATCGCGCCTGGATGGAACGCGGTGATCTGGTTGTCGTCCAGGTCGGTGATGATGAACGCCTGCGCCGTATACAGGTCCGCGATGTCGCGCACGCCGTCGATGCCGATGCCGAGCGTCGCGAGGCGCTCACGGTAGTCACCGCCGTCCTTGCCCAGCGTCGCCATCACCACCGGCTCGCCGCCGAGTCCACGCAGGTTGTAGGCGATGTTGCCCGCGCAACCGCCCCATTCGCGGCGCATGTCGCCGACGGTGAACGACACCGACAGCATGTGCGTCTGGTCGGGCAGGATGTGGCGGCCGAAGCGGTCGGGAAACACCATGATCGTGTCGAACGCCAGCGAGCCGCAGATCAGCGTGCGCATGCGCGAAAGCCTTCGCCGCATTGCGGCCGGTTGACGACGGGTCGAAGTGTAGCGCGAACGCGCGGGGGCTTCGTGCAGTCAGTCGGCGACGACTTCGCGTCCGACATCGCGTACGATCGACTGCTGGCGGCGCGATACCGGCAGCGATTCGGCGATGCCGCTGAGCATCACTTCCCAGTGCGCGTCGCCGTCGTTGTTGAGCCGCCGCTCGAATCCGCGGATAGCGTCGCGCGCGACCAGGCAGTTGCGGTGGACGCGCACGAACCGCGCGCCGAACTCGTTCTCCAGCTTGGTCAGCGACTCCTCGAGCAGGAACTCGCGCTGCGGCGTGCGGATGGTGATGTACTTGAGCTCGGCCTTCAGGTAGATGATTTCCTCGATCGGAACCAGCACCACGCGCGAGCGTTCGGTCACTGACAGGAAGCGTCGCGAGTTGGCGGGCAGTTGCGACAGCCGGTCGGCCGACAGCGGCTTCAGCTTCGGCACCTTGTAGAGCGCGGCGAGCAGGCGCTGCACGCGCACCGGCTTCACCAGGTAGTCGATCGCGTGGACGTCGAACGCCTGCAGCGCGTGCTCGTGGAACGCCGTGGAGAACACGACCACGGGCGGATGCGCGAGCTTGAGCAGATGCCGCGCGAGCTCGAGCCCGTCCATGTCCGGCATGTGGATGTCGGTCAGCACGAGGTCGGCCGCTGCGTTCGACAGGAGGTCGAGCGCCTCGCGTCCGTGCGTCGCCTCGCCGATGACCACCAGCGGAAGCTGCACCGCGCAGTCGTCGAGCAGCTCGCGCAGCCGTCGCCGCGCCGGCGTCTCGTCGTCGACAATCAGGATGCGCAGCGGCGAATCGTTCATGCGGGCGCTCCCGCTTGGGGCAGGCCTGCGCGACGCGCGCCGTCCGCCGGGTCGGCGGGCCGCGCGCGCGCAATCCGCGGCTCGACGCGATCGGCGGGTTGCGGCGGGTTCTGCGTGCGGTACGGAAGCCGGATATGCACTTCGTAGGCGTCGGGCAGGACCCGCGATTCGAGCCGCGCCTCGGCGTCGAAGTGCAGCGCGAGGCGCTCGCGGATGTTGGCGAGCGCCATCCTGTTGCCGCGTACGTGGCGCTTTCCGTGGTCGCTGTACGGATTGCGCAGGATCGCGTGCACTTCGCCGCGCGACAGGAAGATGTTGATCGAGATCGTGCCGCGCGCGCTCTGCGATTCGATGCCGTGGTAGACGGCGTTCTCCAGCAGCGGCTGCAGCAGAAGCGGCGGTACCAGCGCGTCGCCGGGCATGCTCTTGATGTTCCAGTCGACGCCAAGGCGTTCGCCCAGGCGCAGCTTCTCCAGGTCGAGGTACTGGCGGCACAATTCGACTTCGTCGGCCAGCGGCGCCAGCTCGCGATTGTCGCGCATCAGCACGCGAAAGAGGTCGGCCATGTCGAGCAGCGCCTCCTCGGCGCGCAGCGGGTCGCTGCGTATCAGCGACAGCACGCCGTTGATGCTGTTGAACAGGAAATGCGGGCGGATGCGCGCCTGCAGCGCCTGCAGCCGCGCTTCGCTGAAGGCGGGCGACAGCGCCTTCGCGCGCAGCCGGAAATAGGCGAGCAGCACGCAGGTGGCGACGAGCGTGAACACGATGTGGGTGGCATACGTCGCCGTACCCTGCGGTTCCAGCGAGCTGACGAACGTTTCGACGCCGACCGCCGCCAGCACGCCAAGCGCTGCAACCACCGCGGCGGCAACGGGGAAGCGCAGCCGCGCAAGCCACGGCGCCAGCATCCACAGCACCGCCAGTTCCAGCAGCAGGTGGGGCTCGACGACTCCCGAAATGGCTGTCCATTCGCCGGCGAACGCCGGCAGCCCGGCGGCGCGCGCGAACGCCACCAGCGCCGCTGCGGCGTTGACGGCCAGCAGCACACGCAGGATCGTGCCGAGATTGCGCAGGTCCGGCAGGCCCGGGCCGTCGTCGCGTTGTCTTATAATCGATCGCATGGTCGCTCACCGACAAAGATCCGCATGCAAGCATCGTGCCGGGGAACGGCGCGCGCATGTGCCTGTGTACGCCTGCTGCCCCACATCTCCCTGATCCCCTGACCCCAAGGCGCAGGCCGCGCGTATTGTCGACAACGCCCGCGGCCCGCTCAAGCTTACGATCATGTCACAACGCGTGAAGCCTGCTGCAGCAACGTGGTCGGGCCGCTTTGGCGAACCGATGAGCGCGAGGATGCAGCGCTTCAACGCGTCGATCGGGTTCGACCGCCGGCTGGCGGGCGTCGACATCGAAGGCTCGCTCGCGCATGCGCGGATGCTGGCGGCGTGCGCAATCATCACCGCGGCCGATCTTGCGGACATCGAGCGTGGCATGACACTGATCCGCGACGAGATCGCGCGCGGCGACTTCGCGTTCACCAGCGACCTCGAGGACGTGCACACGGCCGTCGAGAAGCGGCTGACGGCGCTGGTCGGCGATGCCGGCAAGAAATTGCACACGGCGCGATCGCGCAACGACCAGGTGGCCACCGACCTGCGGCTGTGGCTGCGTGGCGCAATCGACGCGCTCGCGACGCAACTGCGTGGGCTGCGGCAGGCGTTCGCCGAGCTCGCGCTGCGGCATGCGGACGAGATCATGCCGGGATTCACGCATCTGCAGGTCGCGCAGCCGATCACGTTCGGCCACCACCTGCTCGCCTACGAGTCGATGTTCGCGCGCGACAGCGAGCGCCTCGTCGATTGCAGGCGCAGGCTCAACCGGTTGCCGCTCGGCAGCGCGGCCCTCGCCGGCACCAGCTATCCGATCGACCGCCAGCGTGTCGCGCGCGAGCTGGGCTTCGAGGCGGTCGCCGGCAATTCGCTCGACGCCGTGTCCGACCGCGACTTCGCGATCGAATTCGCCGCGGCGGCCACGCTCGTCATGCTGCACCTGTCGCGCTTCGCCGAGGAGCTCGTGCTGTGGTCGAACCCGCGCATGGGTTTCGTCACCATCGCCGATCGCTTCTGCACCGGCAGCTCGATCATGCCGCAGAAGAAGAATCCGGATGTCGCCGAGCTGGTGCGCGGCAAGAGCGCGCGCGTCGCAGGCCACCTCGCCGCACTGGTGGTCCTGATGAAGGGCCAGCCGCTTGCGTACAACAAGGACAACCAGGAAGACAAGGAGCCGCTGTTCGACACGGTCGACACGCTCGACGACTGCCTGGCGATCATCACCGACCTGGTCGCCACCGGATTGGCCCCCGTGCCCGCGCGAATGCGCGCCGCAGCGCGCGAAGGCTACGCCACCGCCACCGACTTCGCCGACTATCTGGTGCGCAAGGGCCTTGCGTTTCGCGATGCACACGAGGCCGTGGCGCGCGCAGTAAGGCACGCCGAAAGCCGCGGCTGCGACCTCGCCGATGTGCCGCTTGCCGAGCTGCGTGAATTCGCCGCGGTCACCGGCAACGACGTCTACGCGGTGCTGACGCTCGAAGGCTCGGTGGCGAGCCGTGACCATGAAGGTGGCACGGCGCCGCCGCGCGTGCGCGCCGCTGCGGAGGCCGCGCTCGCGGCGATTGCCGCTGAAAACGCGGTGCCTCGCTGAACGGCGGCGCCGATGACGACGTGACCCAAGTTATCGTCCACGCAAGGGATTGCCTGCCATGAGTGACACGTCCGCACGCACAACTCCGATGAACGTCGCCTTCCTCGGATTGGGCGTCATGGGCTATCCGATGGCCGGCCATCTCGCGCGCGCCGGGCACCACGTCACCGTCTACAACCGCAGCGCCGGCAAGGCGGCGAAGTGGGTCGCCGCGTACGGCGGCCACAGCGCGGCCACACCCGCAGCGGCGGCGAAGGATGCCGACCTGGTGATGATGTGCGTCGGCAACGACGACGACGTGCGCGCGGTGGCCGGCGGCGAGCACGGCGCGCTTGCCGGCATGCGGCGCGGCTCGGTGCTGATCGACCACACGACGGCGTCGGCGAACGTGGCGCGCGAAATCCACGCGGCAGCGGCCGCCCGCGGAATCGGTTTCCTGGACGCCCCGGTGTCGGGCGGCCAGGCGGGCGCCGAGAACGGCAAATTGACGGTGATGGTCGGCGGCGACGCTGCCACGTTCGCGCGCGCCGAGCCGCTGATGACCAATTACGGCCGCGCGGTGACGCTGATGGGCGGTCCGGGCAGCGGCCAACTGACCAAGATGGTCAACCAGATCTGCATCGCCGGCATCGTCCAAGGGCTGTCGGAAGGCATCGATTTCGCGCAGCGTGCGGGTCTGGACGCCTTGGCCGTTCTGGACGTGATCAGCAAGGGCGCCGCGCAATCGTGGCAGATGGAAAATCGAGGCAAGACGATGGTCGAGGGGAAGTTCGACTTCGGCTTCGCCGTCGACTGGATGCGCAAGGACCTGGGGATCTGCCTCGTCGAGGCCCGCAGCAACGGCGCCGCGCTGCCGCTCGCCGCACTCGTCGACCAGTTCTACAGCCGCGTGCAGGCGATGGGCGGCGCGCGCTGGGATACGTCCAGCCTCGTCAAACTGTTGCGCAACGAGTGAATCCGGGTTTCCACCGCGTTCGCGGGCGGACGACGCGCGGCAGCGTTTGCGCATTGGCCGTTGTCGTCACGCTGGCGCTGGCTCTCTCGGCGCCGGCATGTGCCGAGGTCGCGTTCAGCGGCGGCTGGATGCGCCCGGCGCACGCCGGCGACAAGACCGCCGAAGCCTATGTCGACGTCGGCTCGGGCGGCGCGCCGGTGGTGCTGGTCGGGGTGACGACGCCCCTCGCGAAGTCGGTCGAACTGGTCGCGGGCGAAGTCCGCGACAAGACTTACCGCACGCACACGGTGCGCCGCTTCGCGTTGCCGGCGGGCTCTACTTTCCGCTTCGCGCGCTATGGCAACGTGCTGCGTCTGCACGACATCGTCAGCAATACGCATACCGGCGACAGCGTTCACCTCGAGTTCACGTTGCGCGACCCGCAGGGACGCTCCCACACCGCCGGCGCCGACATCGTCGTGCGCGGCCTGACACTGCCGTAGGACGCGCGCATCTGGCGCTGATGCCCGGCCGCGTGTAGGCCGCCGCTCCCGCCGCAGCTAATGGTGTCGGCCTGCGGGCCGGTCGACGCCGCCACGGCCACCGGTGCCGGCCCATCCCCGGCCGACGCCACCACGGCCACCGGCGTCAACTGCCGGACGCCCCACCCGCCGACGCGCCGCCAACCGCACCGGGCGCGGCATCGGCGTCGGCGTCGACCAGCACGATCGAGGCTTCAATCGCCGCCGTCTTCGCCAGCATGATCGTGGCCGAGCAGTATTTTTCCTTCGACAGCGCGACCGCACGCTCGACCGCATGGCGGTCCAGCGCGCGGCCGGTGACGGTGAACGTGAAGGCGATCCGCGTGAACACCTTGGGATCGGTGTCGGCGCGCTCGGCTTCGGCGTCGACGACGCAGCCGACGATGTCCTGGCGCGCCTTGCGCAGGATCAGCACGACATCGAACGCGCTGCAGGCGGCCGTGCCCATCAGCAGCATCTCCATCGGCCGCATGCCGGCGTTGTGACCGCCATGCTCGGGCGCGCCATCGAGCACTGCCTGATGGCCGCTGCCGCTGTCACCGATAAATCGAACATCGCCGTCCCAACGTATACGTGTCTTCATGGCGGGTGTAGGTGCTTACTATCTGAAGATTGGCGCATGGATCGTAATTTTCGATGCCGGGCATCGCAAAGTGCAATTGGCGTGCTGCACTGCAATATGCCAACATCGTGATGTCTGCGGTCGACGAAGGTACGCCTTCCCGTCCGCGGGTGATTCCTCCATTCTCCTCCCATGGCGGAATACTCCGGGCGTGGTCCAACCGACCGCGCCCTTTTTTTCCCGGCGGCCGTGTGCGCTGCAACGAAACCCGGAAGGCCGCGGGGCACCCGTCGCCGCCTTGCCACGGTGCGTGGGCCCCGCGTTGACCGTCGCCACGAAAACAGATTACAATACTGGACTTTGCTGCGGCGCGGTGATTTATGCGTCGAAGCAACAGGATTCGAGCCCCGCGCAGCGCGACGGATGCCCGGCGCGAAAGCCGGCCGGGCCATGTATTTCCGCGGCGGCGGCAGCCGCAACAAACTAGCGAATGACATGAAAACCTTTTCCGCCAGAGCACAGGATGTCGTCCACGACTGGTATGTCGTCGACGCCACCGACAGGGTGCTGGGACGCCTCGCCTCGCAAATCGCATTGCGCCTGCGTGGCAAGCACAAGCCGATCTACACGCCGCACGTCGACACCGGCGATTTCATCGTCGTCACCAACGTCGACAAGATCAAGGTCACGGGCAATAAGGCCGAGGACAAGCTCTACCACCGCCACTCGGGCTATCCGGGCGGGATCCGGACGACCAATTTCAGCAAGATGCAGGAGCGCTTTCCCGGGCGCGCGCTCGAAAAAGCCGTCAAGGGCATGCTGCCCAAGGGTCCGCTCGGCTACGCGATGATCAAGAAGCTCAAGTACTACGCCGGCGACGCGCATCCGCACTCGGCGCAACAGCCCAAACCGCTGGACATCGACAGAAAATGATCGGCAACTACTACTACGGCACCGGCCGCCGCAAGACTTCCGTGGCACGCGTGTTCATGAAGCAGGGCACCGGCAAGATCGTCGTCAACGACAAGCCGGTCGACGAATTCTTCTCGCGCGAGACCGGCCGCATGGTGGCGCGCCAGCCGCTGGTGCTGACCAACCACGCGACCACGTTCGACATCATGGTCAACGTCATCGGCGGCGGCGAGTCGGGACAGGCCGGCGCGGTGCGCCACGGCATCACGCGCGCGCTGATCGAATACGACGGCGAGTTGAAGCCGACGCTGTCGAAGGCGGGGCTCGTCACGCGCGACGCGCGCGAAGTGGAACGCAAGAAGGTCGGCCTGCACAAGGCGCGCCGCCGCAAGCAATTCTCCAAGCGCTGACGTTCCGCTCCACGATCGACGAAGGGCTGCCAGCGAATGGTGGCCCTTTTGTTTTGTGACGACGCACGCGGACCGGCAGCCTCCGCCGCGCACGTTGTCCGATGGTACAATTGTTTATGACGGAGGCATATCTGGACAACAAACTGCCGACCGCGACGGCCGGCGCCGCAGGAGCGCCCGCAACGCGCCAAACCGCACAGCGTTTCAGCACGGCATCCGCAACCGCATCCACGGTCCTGCAGAAGCTCAGGATCGGCATCGTCGGCGGCACCGGCTACACCGGCGTCGAGCTGCTGCGGATCCTCGCGCGCCACCCGCACGCGGCGCTTGCGGCGATCACGTCGCGCAAGGAAGCAGGAACCCCGGTGGCGCAGATGTTTCCTTCGCTGCGGCGCGTGTGCGACCTCGCATTCAGCGATCCTGCAAGCGCCGATCTTGCGCATTGCGACGTGGTGTTCTTCGCAACACCCCACGGCGTCGCCATGTCGCAGGCGCGCGCGCTGGTAGGCCACGGCGTGAAGATCATCGACCTTGCCGCCGACTTCCGCCTGCAGGACGCGGCGATGTTCGAGCGCTGGTACAGGATGCCGCATGCGTGCCCGGACCTGCTCGCCGAGTCGGTCTACGGCCTGCCGGAAATGAACCGCGATGCGATCCGCGGTGCGCGCATCGTGGGCAATCCGGGCTGCTACCCGACGACGGTGCAACTGGGCTTCCTGCCGCTCGTCGAAGCCGGCGCCGTCGACGCCACGCGCCTGATCGCCGACAGCAAGTCAGGCGTATCGGGGGCGGGCCGCAAGAGCGAGACCAACCTCATGTACGCCGAGGCATCCGACAATTTCGCGGCCTACGCGCTCGGCGGCCACCGCCATCACCCGGAAATGGTCCAGGGCCTCGCGCGGGCTGGCGGCGCGCCCGTACGCGTGGTGTTCACGCCGCACCTGACACCCATGATCCGCGGCATCCTGTCGACGCTTTACGCGCCGCTGACGCGCGATATCGACGTGCAGGCGCTGTTCGAGGAGCGCTATGCGGGCGAGCCGTTCGTCGACGTGATGCCCGCGGGTTCGGCGCCCGACACGCGTTCGGTACGCGCGTCCAACATGCTGCGCATCGGCGTCGACAGGCCCGCCGACTCCGACCTGGTCCGCGTCGTCGTCGTGATGGACAACCTGGTCAAGGGCGCTGCCGGACAGGCGGTGCAGAACATGAACCTGATGTTCGGGTTCGACGAATCGGCGGGACTCGACGCCGTCGCGGTGCTGCCCTAGATCGACAGACGCCGGTGCCGCCCCACGCGATATGGCGCCGGATGCGCCATCCGTTCTCGATCAGCGCGCCGCGGATGACGGTGCGCACCGACCTCGGCTGGCCGTGGCGCGCGGGCGTGCTCGCGCTCGTCGTCGCCTTGATCGCCGGCATGTGGTGGTGGGGCTTCGACTTCGGGCAGATCTTCAGCGGCTTCCACCGCTCCGAATTGAAGGACCGCGTGGCGACGCTGGAGACCGAGAACGCCAAGCTTGCCGGCGAGTCGACCGCAGCGCGCGCGCATTTCGCCGAGCTCGAAAGCGACGTCGCGATCAACCGCGGGGCGCAGGCATCGTTGTCACACCAGAATGCCGAGCTCGCGCAGGAGAATTCGCAGCTCAAGGAAGAGCTCGCGTTCCTGCAGAAGCTCGTGTCCGATTCGAGCAAGCAGGGTGCGATGACGGTTCAGCGGCTGACGATCGAGCCCGAGGCGAGCGATCGCTGGCACTACGACGTGCTGCTGGTGCGCGGGGGCAACCCGCGCGACGAGTTCGCCGGCCACGTGACGCTGCAGGCCAGCGTGGCGCTCGCCGGCCAGAAAGGAGCCGCTGCGAAGCCGTCGGTGATCAACCTTCCGGCCGACCAGCCGGACGCCGCGGCGGCGTTGACGCTCAAGTTCAAGTATTATCAGCGCGTGGAAGGCTCGATCCGCGTGCCCGAAGGCGCGCAGGTCACCGGCATTACCGCGCACGTTTTCGAGGACGGCGCGAGCGCGCCACGTGCGAGCCGGTCATTGACTAATCCATAGGAAGACGCCATGTTCAAAGCCAAGCGACAAGCCGCACCGCAAAAGCGCCTCGACAGCCTGATCGGTGCCGGAACGATCGTTCGCGGCGACCTGCTGTTTACCGGCGGATTGCGCGTCGATGGCCGCGTCGAGGGCAATGTCGCCACCGCCGACGGGCAGGCGGGCACGCTGGTCATCAGCGAGCACGCACGCATCGACGGCGAAGTGCGGGTGTCGCACGTGGTGATCAACGGCACGGTGACGGGACCGGTCAACGCGACCGAATACCTCGAACTGCAGCCGAAGGCGCGGATCGTCGGCGATGTCGCGTACCGCAAGCTGGAAATGCACATGGGCGCGGTGATCGAGGGCCGCCTCGCGCATGCCGAAGGCGAACCGGAGACGTCCTCCGTGGTCGAATTGAAACGCGTGGGGGCCGACTAAAGGTCGCCGCGTCACGGCGCTGACAGCGCCACAGAAGGAGCATCACGATGAATGCAATGACCGACATGCCGGCACCGCTGGTCTTTTCCGACAGCGCTGCCAACAAGGTGAAGGCGCTGATCGAGGAGGAAGGCAACGCCGACCTCAAGCTGCGCGTGTTCGTGACCGGCGGCGGATGCTCCGGCTTCCAGTACGGCTTCACGTTTGACGAAGTCACCAACGAGGACGACACGGCGATGGTGAAGAACGGCGTGACGCTGTTGATCGACCCGATGAGCTACCAGTACCTGGTCGGCGCCGAAATCGACTACACCGACGGCCTCGAAGGCGCGCAGTTCGTCATCAAGAACCCGAACGCGCAATCGACGTGCGGGTGCGGGTCGAGCTTCTCGCCGTAATCGGCCATCGGCCGGATGCGAAAACGGGACGCGTGGCGTCCCGTTTTTTTTTGCAACCTCGAGCCAAGTCGGCGCGACGAGCCCCCTCTCCCGCTTGCGGGAGGGGTCGGGGTGAGCGCATGCGTCGTCGGCGAAAGCGCTACGCCGCCGTCCATCCTCCGTCGATCGACAGCATCGCGCCGGTGATCGACTTTGCCGCGTCGCTCGCGAGGTACACCGCCAGCGCTGCGACTTCGCCGATGCCGACGAAGCGCTTCGTCGGCTGGCTTGCGAGCATCACGTCGCGCACGACGGCGTCCTCGCTGATGCCACGCGCGCGGGCGGTGTCGGGAATCTGCCGCTCCACCAGCGGCGTGCGCACGTAGCCGGGACAGATCGCATTGCACGTGATGCCGCTTTGCGCGACCTCCAGCGCAACGGTCTTGGTCAGCCCGGCGAGCCCGTGCTTGGCCGCCACGTACGCGCCTTTGAACGGCGACGCGACCAGTGCGTGCGCGGACGCGATGTTGATGATCCGCCCGAATTGCCTCGCTTTCATCGGCGGCAGCGCGGCGCGGATCGTGTGGAACGCCGACGACAGGTTGATTGCGATGATCGCGTCCCATTGCGCGGGCGGGAATTCGTCGATCGGCGCGACATGCTGGATGCCGGCGTTGTTGACCAGCACGTCGATCGCGCCGAATTCGCCGATCGCGCGCGCCATCATCGCCGCGATCTCCACGGGCTTCGACATGTCGGCCGGATCGTGCCGCACCGTCGCGCCGTGCACAGCGGTGAGCTTCGCGCGCAGACCTTCGATCGCCGTGGTGTCGCCGAAACCATTGAGGACGATGTTCATTCCGGTCGCCGCGAGCGCTTCGGCGATGCCCTGGCCGATGCCGGAAGTGGAACCGGTGACGAGCGCCGTCTTGCGGGAAGTCATGATGTCGCGTTCCGTCCGATGATGATGGGGCGGGCAGGCGCACTACGCGTGCACGCGACCCCAGTGAATGGCGCCGAGCACGCGCGGCCCTCGCGCGCCGGTCGCTGCGGCGAGATTGCCCGCTTCGCGGGCGAGTGCCCTCCGCGCGAGCCACGCGAATGCAAGCGCCTCGACATGCTCGACGTCCACGCCCAGCGCCGTCGATGTGCGCAGCCGGCGTGGAGCGAGCTCGACGGCGAGCATCTCGACCAGCGTCGCATTGTGCGCACCACCGCCGGCGACGATCACGTCGGTTGCGCGCGGCGCATGCGTGCGCACGGCGTCGGCGATCGTGCGCGCCGTCAATGCGGTCAGCGTGGCCTGCATGTCGCGCGGCGCCAGCGCCGCGCCATTCAACGCAGCGTCGAGCCACGCTGCGTTGAACAAATCGCGCCCCGTGCTTTTTGGCGGTGCGACGGCGAAGAAGGGATCGCTGGCGAGGCGCGCGAGCAGTTGCGCATCCACGTGGCCGCCGCGCGCCCACGCGCCCTCGACGTCGCAGGCTCCGCCGCGGTGGCGCGCGTGCCACAGGTCGATCAGCGCGTTGCCGGGGCCGGTGTCGAACCCACGTGCCGCGCCGCCGTCGGCCGGCAGGTCGGTGATGTTGGCGATGCCGCCGATGTTGACGATCACCCGGTGCGTGCCGCCGCCGCCGAACAGCGCGCGGTGAAATGCCGGCACCAGCGGTGCGCCCTGTCCACCGGCGGCGACGTCGCGGCTGCGGAAATCGGCGACCACGGTGACGCCGCAGAGCTCGGCAACGCGCGCCGCGTTGTTGATCTGCACGCTGTAGCCCTCGTCGGGCCGGTGGCGCACCGTCTGCCCGTGAACGCCCGCAGCCGTCACGTCGTCCGCACGCAGCCCGGCGTCCTCAATGGCCTCGGCGATGGCCTGCGCATAGATGTCGGCGAGCGCGTTGGCCGCCCGCGCGCCGCGCGCGATTTCGTCATGGCCCGGCTTCTGCAGCGCCGACAGCTCGTCGTGCAGCGCCGGCGGAAAAGCGAGGTGCACGGCGCCAAGCGTCGCGCAGACACCGCCGGCCGCCGGCGAAAAATCGGCGATGACGGCGTCGACGCCGTCGAGGCTGGTCCCCGACATGACGCCCGCGTAGCAGTCGGCGTGCATCGCCCCGGCGCGCGGCACGCGCGGTCAGTCGGCCGCGGCGAACGTGGTGCCGGCCTCGCTGCGCGCCAGCGCGAGTTGCGCCGCGCGCTGCGCCATGTCGGCGGCGAACCGCGCGCGTTGTGCCTCGGGCACCGGCTCGGCGTTCGGCAATGCGACGGTGACCGGGTTGCGCGGCTCGCCATCGACGCGGAATTCGTAATGCAGGTGCGGTCCTGTCGCCCAGCCCGTCATGCCGACGAAGCCGATGACGTCGCCCTGGCGGACGCGCGTGCCGGCGTGCAGGTCGGGCGCGAAGCGTGACAGGTGTCCGTACACGGTCGAGTAAGTCTTGCCGTGGCGGACGATGATCACGTTGCCGTAGCCCGTTTCCTGACCGGCAACGGCGACGATGCCGTCGGCGGTCACGTGCACGGGCGTGCCGATCGGCGCACCGAAATCGGTGCCCTTGTGCGCCGTCCACCGCTTGAGGATCGGATGGAAGCGCGCGCTGGTGAAGCCCGACGTGATCCGCGAGAACGCGAGCGGCGCGCGCAGGAACGCCTTGCGCAGGCTGTGCCCGTCCTCGCTGTAGTAGCCCGACGTGCCATCGTCGGCCGTCCACTGGTAGGCACGCAGCGTGACGCCGCGGTTCTCGAATTCGGCCGCGAGGATGCGTCCGGCGCCGGCGGGCTCGCCGTCGATGAAGCGCGATTCGTAGACGACGCTGAAGCGGTCGCCACGGCGGAGATCGTGGTGAAAGTCGATATCGCCGCCGAACACGTCGGCGAGCTCGAGCGTCACGGTGTCCGGGAGATCGACGTCGTCGGCGGCGGCGAACAGCGACGTGCGGATTTCGGCGCTCTTCATTTCCACGCGGGTCTCGACCGGCGCTGCCGAGGTCTCTGCACTGAACGCCGCCGCATCGCGCTTGATGGTCAGCATCGCCCCTGACGACTGCAGGAAGCGCAGCGCAACCAGATCGCCGCTGTCATCGGTCGCGAGGTGCAGTGCGCGACCGGGACGGAGCTGGTAGAGCGCGCGTGCCGAGGGGTCGGTGCGCAGGAAGTTGAACGCGGCATCGTCGTCGACGCCCGCGCGCGCGAGCAGGCTGCCGATGGTGTCGCCGCGCTCGACGTGCTCATCGTGCCAGTAGACGGCGGGTTCGCGCGCAGCCGCCACCGGCAGCGGCAGGTCGCGCACCACCGCAGTCATCGGCACGTCGACGGGCTCGTCGTCCGGAACCAGCGCGAATGCCGCTACCGCGCCACCCGCGAGGAGGGCTGTGAACAGCCATTGGCCGAGCGTCACGCGCGCAAGCGCGCCGGCGACATCGCGATACGCTAGAATTGATGGTTTGCGCGTGGACACTGTGGCGAAAAATCCGGTCGAGTTTGCATTTGGAACGGCCGCGACGACTCGGCAACGACCGCGCAATCCCGCAGGATGTCGCGACCGGCGTGCAGCACCGGCGGCATTGGAAATCGTGAAGCGGCCGAGTTTACCAAACTTCGAGCGCAGGCATCGGCGGCCCGGCGCCGGACGCACCTTCGGACCCCATGAACCAGGCCCGATGCAAGGATCGACGATGACGACGACGGGCGACACCCACGCGCTGCCGACGCCATGCGCGTCGCAGTTGCGGCGTGCCGGCGGTGCGCGATGAATGCCAGCGTTGCCGAGCAGCTTGCCATCTTCAAGCGCGGCGCCGACGAGCTGCTGGTCGAAACCGAAGTCGCGGCAAAACTCGCGCGCGGACAGCCGCTGCGCATCAAGCTGGGTCTCGACCCCACGGCGCCCGACATTCATCTCGGGCACACGGTCGTACTGAACAAGATGCGCCAGATGCAGGACCTGGGGCACCAGGTGATCTTCCTGATCGGCGACTTCACGTCGATGATCGGCGACCCTTCCGGGCGCAACGCGACGCGTCCCGCGCTGACGCGTGGCGAGATCGAGGCCAATGCACGCACCTACCACGCGCAGGCATCGAAAGTGCTCGACGCGGCGAAGACCGAGGTCCGCTACAACTCCGAATGGTCGGAGCCGCTGGGCGCCGCCGGCATGATCAAGCTCGCGTCGCATTACACGGTGGCGCGGATGCTCGAGCGCGACGACTTCCACAAGCGCTTCAAGGGCAACCAGCCGATCGCCGTCCACGAATTCCTCTACCCGCTGATGCAGGGGTACGACTCGGTCGCGCTCCGCTCCGACATCGAGCTCGGTGGCACCGACCAGAAGTTCAACCTGCTGGTCGGCCGCGAGCTGCAGAAGGACTTCGGCCAGGAGCCGCAGTGCATCCTGACGATGCCGCTGCTCGAGGGCCTCGACGGCGTCGACAAGATGTCGAAGTCGAAGCACAACTACATCGGCATCAGCGAATCGCCCACCGAGATGTTCGGCAAGCTGATGTCGATCTCCGACGAGCTGATGTGGCGCTACTACGAGCTCCTGTCGTTCCGCTCGCTGTCGGAAATCGCGACGCTGAAGCGCGAGTGCGCGGAAGGTCGCAATCCGCGCGAAGCCAAGGTGCTGCTGGCGCAGGAAATCGTCACGCGCTTCCATTCGGCGCGCGACGCGGACGCGGCGCTCGCAGAATTCGACGCACGCTTCCGCCGCGGAGCGCTGCCCGAGTCGATGCCCGAGGTGACGTTGCAC
>DATCFA010000022.1:0-6950 GCA_036509805.1 Casimicrobiaceae bacterium | reverse complement strand
GCTCGACTGTCGCCGGATGGCGCTCGCCGCACTGCCGGCCTACGTCGAGACCGTGGGTATTTATCGCGATGTCAACGCGGCGGTGCTGAAACTTTCACCCGTCGATCTCGCTCTGATGCTGGTGCACGACCTCATGCGCGCCGGCGCCGTGCGCCGTGACGGCGAATTCATCGTCGCCAGCTAATGGAATAGGCGAATCGCATTGGCTGTTCTCGCCGAAGCGGCGTGGATTTCGGCGTGCGTCGCGCGTGCCAGCACGACGACCACCCACCACCCGCGGCGGTGCAGGCTGGAAAGCGTGTCCGAAAGATCCTTGGTCACGTGGCGGGCGAGCGGGCCCTCGTAGAGGATGTCGTCGTTGGTGAACAGTCCCAGCGCGCATTGCAGCAGCAGCGCGGCGAGCAACGCGATCACCATCCATGCGCCGAGCGGATTGTGGTTGGCGTGCACGTCGTGTGCGCGCATCCGCAGCGATCGCGCATAGGCGCGCACCGCGCGCGGACCGCGCACGAAGACCACGAACCGCGCATTGCGGCTGCCGGCAAACCCCCACACGATGCGGAACAGCACCAGCGTCAGCATCGCGTAGCCCGCGCGCATGTGCCACTGCAGCCAGTCGTTGCCCAGCAGTCCGGTCGTCACCAGCGCAATGAGCAGCAGCACCAGCAGCCAATGCACGATGCGCACCGGCGCATCCCAGACGGGGACTTCCACTTGCGGCGCTTCCATCATTGCGTGGCGATCATTGCGCGGCGCTCAGTGCGCGAGCTGTGCAACGAACGAGCGCACGCCGGTCAGCAGCATTTCCACCGCCAGCACCGTCAGCACGAGACCCATCAGCCGCTCGAGCGCGATCATCGCGCGCTCGCCCAGCACGTCCTGCAACCGGTAGGCGGCGACCAGCACGAGCGTCGTGATCGCCATCGCCAGCGTCAACGCGATGGCCGCGTGCACGACATGCGCGGGGTCGTGCGTGGCGAGCAGCATCACCGTGGCGATGGCCGACGGGCCCGCGATCATCGGCACTGCCAGCGGCACGAGCAGCGGCTCGCCGCCTTGCGGTGCGCCGAACACGCCTTCCGGCCGCGGGAACACCATGCGCAGTGCAATCAGGAACAGGATGACGCCGCCGGCGATCGTCAGCGACTCGTCGGACAGGTGCAAGAGCTCGAGGAATGCGCGGCCGCCGAACATGAACGCCAGCAGGATCACGTACGCGAACAGGCATTCGCGAACGACGATCCGCCAGCGGCGCGCGGCCGGAATGCCGGCGAGCGTCGACACGACCAGCGGTACGTTGCCGAACGGGTCGATGACGAGGAGCAGCAGCACCGATGCGGAAAAGAGCGCTGTCATGGGGGGTGGATTCTCGCACGCCAGTTCACCACTATCGGCCGCGAACGACACCTTCGCGTCGCGGATCGGTGCCACCGATCCAGCCGCTTGGCGTACGCACGATCGCCTGCAGCCCGCTGGTTTCGGCACCGACGCGCACGTCGTAGCCCATCGCGCGCAGCTTCGGCGCAAGCGCTGCGACCGGCGTGTCGGCTTCCAGCGCCGTGGGACCGTTGCGGCTGCCGAAGTTGCCCAGCGCCACCGCCGCCTGCGGATCGAGCCCCCAGTCGATGACGCCGATCAGCGTCTTGGCGACGTATTCGACAATCGCCACGCCGCCCGGCGAGCCGGTCAGCATGAAGAGCTTTCCTGCGCGATCGTAGACGATGGTGGGCGCCATCGTCGAGCGCGGACGCTTGCCCGGCTCGACGCGGTTCACCACCGGCGCGCCGGCCGCGTCGGCGGCAATGAACGAAAAATCGGTCAGTTCGTTGTTGAGCAGGTAGCCACCCGCCGTCATCAGGCGGCTGCCGAACTGGTTCTCGATCGTCGTCGTCATCGACACTGCGGTGCCGGACCCGTCGACGACGACGATCTGCGACGTCGACGGATACTCCGGCGCGTCGCCGTCGCCTTGCGCGATCCGCCGCCGTCGCGGCGGATCGCCAGGCATGGCGCGGCCGAACACCGTATCGCTGCGGATCAACGCGGCGCGCGACGCCAGGTACGCCGGATCGAGCAGTCCCGGCGGCACGTCGACGAACGCAGGATCGGCGATGTAGCGGTCGCGATCGGCGTAGGCGAGCCGCTCAGCTTCGCCGATGAAGTGCACGCTCCACAGCGACTGCGCGCCCATCGCGCGCACGTCGTAGGGCTCGAGCATCGCGAGCGTCTGCAACAGCGTGATGCCGCCCGACGACGGCGGAGGCATTCCACACACGCGGTAGCCGCGGTAGGCGCCGCACACCGGCGCGCGGCGAATCGCGCGATAGCCGGCAAGATCGGCCAGCGTCAGGTCGCCCGGGTTCGCCGTGTAGCCGTCGGCGGTATCGACGATGTCCTGCGCGATCGCACCGTGGTAGAAGGCGCCGGCGCCTTCGCGCGCCAGCGTGCGCAGCGTCGCGGCATAGGCGGGGTTGCGCAGTCGATGCCCGACGACCAGCGGCGCGCCATTGGCATCGAGGAAATACGCGCGCACGCGCGACTGCACGAAGTGGCGCTCCGACGCGATCAGCGCATGCAAACGCGGCGACACGTCGAAGCCGTTTTCGGCAAGCGCGATCGCCGGCGCGAACAGCGCCGCCCATGGCAATTTTCCGTGGCGCGAGTGCGCAAGCGCCAGCAGCCGCGGCGTGCCCGGCACGCCGACCGACAGGCCACCGACGACGGCATCATGGAATGCCAGCGGCTTGCCGTTGCGGATAAAGCGATCCGGCCGCGCCCCGGCCGGCGCGGTTTCGCGGCCATCGTACGCCGACAGCACCCGCGTGCGCCCATCGTGCACCAGCATGAATGCGCCGCCGCCCAGTCCCGACGATTGCGGCTCGACGAGCCCCAGCACCAGTTGCGCGGCGATGACCGCATCGACCGCGCTGCCGCCCTTGGCCAGCATCGCGTAACCGGCGTCGACCGCCAACGGATTGGCGGCCGCCACCATCCAGTGGCGCGTGCGCACCGGCGCACGGTCGACCCAGCCGGACGCCACTTCGGACGCGGGTTGCGCCAGCGCCGGCGGCATGGCCAGCAACGCCAGTGCCACGAACGCCACCGTGCGCAGCTTGGCAAAGAGCTTCATCCCGTGATTACAGCACGCGCGCGCCGTTGGTCGCGGCATCGCGCAGAAACTTACGCTGCGGCAAGTGAAAAAACATTGCGCGCCGCGCGTAAGCGGCGCCGCGGTGCGGCGACTACTTCGCATGCGTCGACACCCGAAGCCATTGTGGCCGGTGCGACGGACGCATCGACGGCTTCCTCAATGGAGGCGCTGAACCCTGGAAGGAGATCATCATGCAATTGACCCGCAAGCTCGCGCTCATCTCGTTCGCCGCACTCATGTTCGCCGGGACGCTGCCTGCATTCGCCGCCGACGGCGACGGCATGCAGAGCTTCGCGCGCGAAACGCGTTCGATGGCCGACAAGGATGGCATGGTCAGCAAGAAGGATTTCATGAAGATGATGGAAAAAAAGTTCGACGCGATGGACAAGCAGCACAAGGGCATGCTGTCGACCGACGACATCATGCACATCTTCAGCGACAAGACGGGCTCCTGACGTAGCGGGTTCCCTGCCGGCGTCCTCCGACGCAGGCAGGGGTGCTCTGCCGAAGGTCGCGGCGGCAGCCCCCAGCCTCCCGCGTCGTGTATCGTATGCGCTGCCGAATCTGCGGCGCGCGCGGCACCTGCGCCGTGAGATGCAACGGCCGGACGACAAAACGATCGAGGGGGAGACATGAGATCAGCGGTCTGGTGGGTCCTTGCGGTGGGCCTGCAATGCGTGACGCCGCTCGCGCAGGCGCAACAGGGCCCTGTGCTCATCGCGGGACTGGTCGAGCTTTCCGGCACCGGCGCCACGTCCGGCACGAACTTCAACGACGGCGTGAAGCTCGCGGTCAAGGAAATCAATGCGTCCGGCGGCATCCTCGGCCGGCAAATTGCCTACACGAGCAGCGACACGCAGTCGTCGGCGCCGATCTCCAAGGCGCTCGCGCAGAAGGCCGTCGACGACGGCGCGTATGTCGTCATGGGCCCCGTATTCTCCGGCTCGATCATCGTCAGCATGGCGGAAACGCGCCGCGCCGAGATCACCAATTTCACCGGCGGCGAGGCAGCGTCGATCACCGAGCAGGGAAACCCGTATATTTTCCGCACGTCGTTCACGCAGACCACCGCAATGCCCAAGGTCGCGCGCTACCTGAAGGACGTCGTCAAGGCGAAGACGGTGTCGATCATCTGGGTCAACAACGACTTCGGCAAGGGCGGGCGCGACACGATGATCAAGGCGCTCGACGCACAGGGCATCAAGGTTGCGGCGGATATCTCGACGGATCCGGGCCAGGTCGACTTTTCGGGCGCCGTCGTCAGGGCCAAGCAATCGAACGCCGACGCATTGTTCGTCTACAGCAACGAGGAAGAGTCGGCGCGCGCGCTGCGCGAATTGAGGAAGCAGGGTTACGACAAGCCCATCGTCGGCGAAACGGTATTGACGAGCCAGAAGGTCATCGAGCTCGCCGGCGACGCCGCCAACGGCGCGGTCGCGCACGTCGGGCTGTCGTCCGATGCACCGCAGCCCGAGATCAAGGCGTTCAGCGAGCGTTTCCAGAAGGAATACAAGTACAAGGGCGACCACAACAGCCTCAAGGGCTACAGCGCGATGTACATCGTCAAGGTGATGACCGAGCGCATCGGCAAGTTCGACTCGAAAGCACTCGCCGCGGCGCTGCATGGCGCCCACATCACCGTCAAGGACAACCCGGGGGTGCTGCTCGACGTGACTTACGACCAGAACGGCGACCTGGACCGCGAGAGCTTCCTCACCAAAGTGGTGAACGGCAAGCAGGTGGTGGTCGCCACGCTGCCTGCGGCGTCGGCGAAATAGCGTTGACGCGGCCGCTGACGACGACGCCGCTGTGATGGTGATGGCCGATTCGAACGCCTTCGGCATCGCGGGCCTGCTGGGTTGGCCGGTAGCGCATTCGCGCTCGCCGGTCATTCACAATCACTGGCTGCGCGAGCACGCGATTCCCGGGCGCTACGTGTTGTTTCCGGTACCTCCGGAAAAGCTGTCGATGGCGGTGCAGGGCCTCGCGGCGCTCGGCTTGCGCGGCTGCAACGTCACCACGCCGCACAAGCAGGCGATCATGCCGCTGATCGACCGTGTCGACGAGCTCGCGCGCCGCATCGGTGCGGTCAACACCGTCGTCGTCGAAAGCGACGGCCGGCTGGCGGGCTTCAACAACGACGGCAACGGCTTCGTGCAGAGCCTGCGCGATGCGAGCCCCGCATGGCGCCCCGATGCCGGTCCGGTCACCGTGCTCGGCGCCGGTGGCGCCGCGCGCGCCGTGGTGGCGACGCTGGCGGTGCAGGGCGCGCGCGAAATCCGCATCGTCAACCGCACGTTCGAGCGCGCGGCGGCCATCGCCCACGAATTCGGCTCGCCGGTCACCGCCGTACGCTGGGAGGATCGCGCCGACGCGTTGCACGACGTGGCGCTGCTTGCCAACGCGACGAGCCTCGGCATGGCCGGCAAGCCGGCGCTCGACATTTCGCTCGACAGGCTACCGGCGCATGCACTGGTCGGCGACCTGATCTACATCCCGCCGCAGACGCCGCTGCTCGCCGCTGCGCGCGCACGCGGCAACGTGACGGTGAACGGTCTGGGACTGCTGCTCAACCAGGCGCGACCGGCGTTCGCCGCGTGGTTCGGCGTGATGCCTGCGATCACGCCCGAGCTCCTGCGCGCGGTCGAAACCACGTTCTAGCACTGGCGCGGCAACGATGAGCATCTTCGACGAACCGAAGATCGACTGCCATGTGCACGTGCTCGACCCCGCAGGCTTTCCCTACGACGAGCACACGCATTACCGGCCCGCGGGGCAGGAAACCGGCACCGCCGCTCAGCTCGCGCAGGTGATGCAGGCGTACGGCGTGCGCCACGCGCTGGTCGTCGGCCCCAATTCCGGCTACGGCCTCGACAACCGCTGCCTGCTCGATGCGCTGGCGCACGGCCGCGGACGGCTGAAAGGGATCGCCGTCGTCCGCAACGACACCGCCGAGCGCGAGCTCGAAGCGCTCAAGACCGCGGGCGTCGTCGGTGTCGCATGGAACGTGACGCACTATGGTGTCGCGCATTACACCGATGCGGCGCCGTTGCTCGCACGGCTTGCCGCGCTCGACATGTTCATCGACATCCAGGTCGAGCACGACCAGTTGGTCGCGCTGGCGCCGATGCTCGCGAATTCAGGCGCAAGGATTCTGGTCGACCATTGCGGCCGGCCGACCGCCGCGGCAGGACTCGGCCAGCCGGGTTTCGCAGCGCTGCTCGCGCTGGCGCGAACGGGGCGCGCGTTCGTCAAGCTGTCCGGCATCGCCAAGGTCACGCGCGAAGCATGGCCGTATGCCGATGCGGCGCCGTATGTCGAAGCGCTGGTCGAAGCGTTCACGCTCGACGCCTGCATGTGGGCGTCGGACTGGCCGTACCTGCGCGCGAGCGGGCACATCGACTGCGGCGTGCTGCTGAAGCTCGTCGAGCGCCAGTTTCCCGATGCGGGCGACCGGCGCAAGCTGCTGTGGGAAACGCCGGACCGGTTGTTCGGGTTCACGACCGCGTGATTCGCAAGCGACAAGGGCCGCATGCGCGGCCCTTGTCGCTGTGAAACGTATTACGCGAGATCGGCTACGGCTTCGCGGACGCCGGTGCCGCGGGTGATGACGTGTCGGGCGCCACGGGCGCGGATGCCGCGGGCGCCGTGTCGGAGGTGGCCGGCGCGGACGGCGCCATCGTGCCTTGCGCCGCCGGCGCAACGATCGCAGCAGGCGCCACGTGCGGCGCGTCGACCTTGTGGAAACCCCACACACCGAGCAACGGCACGATCATCAGCGCGACGATGCTGATGATCT
>DATCFA010000021.1:0-4696 GCA_036509805.1 Casimicrobiaceae bacterium | reverse complement strand
TCGTGGCTGTGCACGCCGCCGGAGGACACGAGGCCGAGGATGTGCAGCGTCGCCCCGGTGCGCGCGGCAGTGGCGACCGCATCGACGAGCACCGGGTTGCGCGCGAAGCTGCCGTCGGCGATGGCCAGGTCGATGCGCGTGTAGTCCTGGTAGACGACGCGGCCCGCCCCGATGTTGAGGTGGCCGACCTCCGAATTGCCCATCTGGCCGGCCGGCAGTCCGACGGCACGCTCGGACGCGTCGATCGTCGTGTGCGGTGCACTCGCCAGCAGGTGCCGCCAGCGCGGCATGTTCGCCACGGAAATGGCGTTGTCGGGCGCATCGGCGCGCGCGCCGAAGCCGTCCAGGATCAGCAGCACCAGCGGGCGTGGCCGCTGCGGCTGCGAGGGGATGGCGGGGGTATCGGTCATCAGGGAAGCGGCAAGCGGCGGGTGCGGGGGCTGCGTTAGAATTGTACTTTGTGGACCAGGAGCAGACGGACCGATGAGCTTCGTACAGGACAATTGGCTGTTGATCGTCGTACTCGTCGCGTCGGGCGCGATGCTCGCGTGGCCGCTCGTTGGCGGAACGCTGTCGCCGATGAAGCCGATCAGCACACTCGGTGTCACGCGCCTCATCAACAGCGGCAATCCGGTACTGCTCGATTTGCGCGAAGCGAAGGAATTCGCGGGCGGCCGTCTGCCGAACGCGCTGCACATTCCGCTGTCGGAACTGAAGGGCCGCGCAGGCGAGCTCGGCCGCTTCACCAGCCGTCCGCTCGTCGCCTACTGCGATCGTGGCCAGCGCAGCCGCGGCGCGATGTCGATACTCGCCGGACTGGGATTCAAGGAAATCTACCAGCTCGCAGGCGGCATCCGTGCGTGGAAGGAAGCAGGGCTGCCGGTGGTGCAGGCCTGACGACGCCCGCGTCGAGGTGCAGGCCTGAACACGCGCGCATCGAGGAAGTGATCGACGAACCATGAACGAAACCCCGGCAAAGCCCGTTGTGACGATGTACTCGACCGGCATGTGCCCTTATTGCGTGCAGGCGGAGCGTCTGCTGGTGGCCAAAGGCGTAACCGGCATCGACAAGATCCGCGTCGACATGGACCCCGCGCGCCGCGAGGAAATGATGGCGAAGAGCGGACGCCGCACGGTCCCGCAGATCTGGGTGGGAGCCACGCATGTCGGCGGCTACGACGACCTGGTGGCGCTCGATCGTGCCGGCAAGCTGGCGCCGCTGCTCGCCGGCGACTGACCGCAATGCTCCCGCCGCCGGCCGCGTGTCCGTCACGGCGGCGCGCGCGAATCGGGTAAAATCGCGCGTTCGACGCTACCGCAATCGACGTCCGGCTCGATGCCGGATTCCCAGCAATCACCCGCGCGGCATACCGCGCGCCGGCCGCGGCGCGCGAGATTTCCGCGTCGCCACACGAGCAAGGATTCGCACGATCATGGCCGATACCCCACCGAGCGCCCCCGCGCAGGATCTCGCGCGCCTCACCATCGAAAAGATCTACGTCAAGGACCTGTCGCTCGAGAATCCGGGCGCGCCGCAGTCGTTCCGGCTCGACGTCGCACCGCAGATCGAGGTCGGCCTGCGCACGGTATCCGAGGCGCTGGAACCCAACGTCTACGAATCGGTGCTGACGATGACCGTCACCGCGCGCGCCAACGACAAGACGGTGTTCCTGGTGGAGGCGTCGCAGGCGGGCATCTTCACCATCCGCGGCGTCGGCGACGACCAGATCGCCCTGCTGCTGGCCACGCACTGCCCGACGGTGCTGTTCCCGTACGTGCGCGAGACCATCGCCGACGCGACGACGCGGATGGGATTTCCGCCCATACATCTGGCGCCAATCAACTTCGAGGCGCTGTACGCGCAGCAGCAGGCACAGCCGGCACAGCCGACCATCGCCGACGCGACCTGAGCATTGCGGCCGATGACGCGCGCCACCACAACCGCGTGCGGCGCCCTGCTCGCGATGGCGTTCGCGTGCTGCGCTGTCGCGGCGGCCGGCGGCGCCGATTACAAGGTCACCAACGATTCGCCGACGACTCTCTACGATGCACCGTCGGCGAAGGCGCGCGCGCAGTTCCTCTACGGCCGCGACGTCCCCGTCGAGGTCATCGTGCAGGTCGAGGGATGGACGAAGGTCCGCGATGCCGGCGGCACGATCGGCTGGATCGCGAATGCGTCGCTCGCCGATCGCCGTGAACTCGTCGTGCGCACGCCGACGGCCGACATTCGCGCAAGCCCGGACGATGCGGCGCCGCTGGTTTTCCGCGCCGAGCAGAACGTGCTGCTCGAGCTGGCCGAGCCGGCGACATCGACGGCCAGCACGGCGACACCGGGTTGGGTGAAAGTGCGTCACCGCGACGGCCAGGTGGGCTACGTGCGCATCTCGCAGGTCTTCGGACTCTGACCGGGAAAGCGCGATGAGCGTTCGCGTCGTCATCGTCGGCGCGGGTTCATGGGGCACGGCGATGGCCGTGCACCTTGCCGCGCGCGCGCATGCAGCGCCGGCGGTCACGCTGTGCTTCCGAGATGCGGCACAGGCAGCCGACACGGCGCGCGTGCGCGAAAACGCCCGCTACCTGCCTGGCGTCGCGCTGCCGGCTGCATTGTCCATCACCGCCGATCCCGCAGCCGCCGTCGCCGCCGACATCATCATCATCGCGACGCCGGTGGCGGCGCTGCCCGGCGTCGTCGACCAATTGCGTGCGCGCGGCGCGTCGGCGCCGCTGCTGTGGCTTTGCAAGGGATTTGTCGAGGTGGCGGATGCACGCGGTGGCGCGCTGCTCGCGCACCAGGCGATCGCGCCGCGCTGGCCCGCGGGCGTCGGCGTCGTGTCCGGGCCGTCGTTCGCCGGCGAGGTCGCACGCGCACGGCCGACGGCGCTGGTGGTCGCGGCAACCGACGCTGCACTCGCGCGCATGGCGGCGGTGATGCTGCGCGCCGACGCGCTGCGTGTCTACGAAAGCGACGACATCGTCGGCGTCGAAGTCGGCGGCGCGGTAAAGAACGTGATGGCGATCGCCGCCGGCGCGAGCGACGGACTCGGGTTCGGGCACAACGCGCGCGCGGCGCTCATCACGCGCGGCCTTGCCGAAATCGCGCGGCTCGCGGTGGCCCTGGGCGGCCGCCGCGAAACGCTGATGGGGCTGGCCGGCCTCGGCGACCTGGTGCTCACGGCCACAGGCGATTTGTCGCGCAATCGCCGCGTCGGTCTCGCACTGGCCGCCGGCGACCCGTTGGACGCGATCCTCTCGGGCCTGCGGCACGTCGCCGAAGGTGTCACCGCCGCGCGCGCGACGCACGCGCTGGCGCGGCATCTCCACATCGAGATGCCGGTGACCGACGCGGTGTTCGGCGTGCTGTACCGCCAGCAGAACGTGCGCGACGCCGTGGAGGCATTGATGCGGCGCGAGCCGCGCCGCGAAGATGCGAATTAGCGCCCTGCGCGTGCCACGCGAAGCGAACGCGCGCGGCACGTGCAGGAGCGCTTGCAGTGTTCGGCGCAGCGGTCAAGCGGCGCCTGCACCGCAGCGGGCTAGCGGCGAGCCGAAGCCTGCATCGTCGCGAGCTTGTCGCTGGCCGAATGCACCAGTACCGCATCGGTGACGGGGAAATCGTAGTACGACAGGTTGTAGATGCCCGCAGTGCGCTCGACGAAGCGGCGCAGCACGGTGGGGCCCTCGGCCGCCTTTGCGCAGGCGCGTACGGCGCCGGCGCTTTGCGGGTTGACGCAGCTTTCGGCATTCGCCGCCCGGACGAACACCATCGACAGCGTGGCGCCCGTGGCGAGCGCGATCAGCGGAAGACGCAGTGCGTTAAGCATTTCGGTTCCCTTCAATCGTGTTGCGGTGATTGCGGCGTGCGAAACGCATTGTCGGCGCTGTCCGCACGGTGTGCCGCGAGCCGAAGGGCTTGCGGCATGTACCAACAATGCGCGTGCGCGCCGGGCCCTCGCAATGGAACATTCGACAGTGGCGCCTACACGCCCGTCACCCTGGCCCTCTCCCCGCTGCGCGGGGCGAGGGAACGCGTCGCCGCGAAGTTCGAATCACCCGGCGCCGGCATAGGCGTGCTGGCGCCACGCCTCGTAGACGGCGATCGCCACCGCGTTCGACAGGTTGATGCTGCGCATCGCGGCGCGCATCGGAATGCGCACGCGGTCACCCAGTGCAAAAGTCTCGATCAAGTCCGCGGGAAGGCCGCGCGTCTCGCTGCCGAACACCAGCACGTCGCCTGCGGCAAAACGCACGTCGGCCAGCGACTGCGTGGCGTGCGTGGTGAACGCGAGGTAGCGCCGCGGCGCTGCGGCGTCGAGCGCGAGGCGGCACGCAGCGAAGTCGGCGTGCACCCGCACGCGCGCGTGCTCGTGGTAGTCGAGTCCCGCGCGCTTCAGTTCACGGTCGTCCATGCGGAAACCGAGCGGCTCGACGAGGTGCAGGTCGGTACCGCTGTTGGCGGTCAGCCGAATGACGTTGCCCGTGTTCGGCGGGATCTCGGGGTGGACCAGGACGACGGCAAACATGACTGCCGATCATATCCTGCCGCGTGCATGGCGAGCGTCGGCATCGCAGCGTCAGCGCAGCGTGCGCGCGACGACCCACGCGTCGACGCTTTGTGCGCCCGCGCGCGCCAACGCGCGCGCCGCGGCGTGCAGCGTGGCGCCGCTGGTCATCACGTCGTCGATGAGCGCGATGCGCA
>DATCFA010000020.1:0-3723 GCA_036509805.1 Casimicrobiaceae bacterium | reverse complement strand
CGTGATGTCGCTGATCGAGGAGGCGCACAAGAATGTCGACGCCGCAGACGCGCAGAAGCTCGCGAAGAAAATGCGCAGCGGCAAGGGATTCGATCTCGCCGACTACCGTGCGCAGATCGGCCAGATGCGCAAGATGGGCGGCCTCTCGGTGATGCTCGACAAGCTGCCCGCAGAGCTTGCGCGCGCGGCGCAGGGCTCGCAGATGGACGAGCGCCGGATCGGCCGCATCGCAGGCATCATCGACTCGATGACACCGGCCGAGCGCGCCAAGCCGGAACTGCTGAAGGCGTCGCGCAAGCGCCGCATCGCCACCGGCGCGGGCGTGTCGGTGCAGGAGGTCAACCAGCTGCTCAACCAGTTCGGGCAGACGCAGAAGATGATGAAGATCGTCGGCAAGGGCGGCAATGCGCAGAAGATGCTGCGCGGCATGCGCAACATCATTCCGGGTATGCGCTGACGCGTTCCGGCTTTGCACGCGCGGCGCCGCGCGTGCGCGGCACCGCGGGGTGCACGACGCCGACCACCACCAGCAGCAGGTACGTGTACGACGCGAAGCCCGCGTCGAATCCCGCGCGGATCTCGAGTATCGCCAGCGTCATGCCGACGAGCACGACGAACATCGCAATGAGCAGCTTGCGCCGCACCAGCCGCCACGCGCCTTCGGCGTCGGTGACGCTGCTGTTGACGAGCGGCGGCAGTGCATGGCGCCACATCGTCATTTCGGCGCCGAGTATCGCGATCAGGTTGGCGCCGTACAGCACCGCGGGCGCCGTGCGCCCGGGGTTGTGGCCGGCGAATGCGGTGAGGATGGGAACGAACGTGGTGAACAGAAGGAACGCGAGGTTGTAGCTGGTAAACGCGGTGTCGATCGATTCGAGACGGCGCAGCAGCCGCAGGTGGCCGATCCAGAACACGCACAGCACGACGAAGCTGATCACGTAGTCGTCGATCGCCGTCGCCTGTGCGAGGAGCGCGCGCCACAGTTCGCCGTCCGCCAGGTTGCCCGGCAGGCGCAGGTCGAGCACGAGCAGCGTCATCGTGACCGCGAAAATGCCGTCGGTTATCGCTTCCAGGCGCGCCTTCGGCAGCGCCACCGCTTCCAGCATCGATACCTCCGGCCCCGTTGCCTTACGCAAGGGTTTGATTCAAAAAATTAAAATCCGCGATACCCGGTCTGGGCCGGGCTGGCATCCCCTTGCGGAGTTGGCGATTTTCGTTGTAGAATCAATGTCTTTTTTCGCCCTCACCGGAATACATTTAATCATGGTTGTCATCCGCCTTGCACGTGGCGGCGCAAAGAAGCGCCCCTTTTACAACGTCGTCGTTGCGGACTCGCGTACGCGCCGGGACGGACGATTCATCGAGCGTGTGGGTTTCTACAACCCCATCGCCGGCGAAGGCGAAGAGGGTGTGCGGCTCGCGCTCGACCGGATCAACTTCTGGCAGGAACGCGGCGCCAAGCTCTCCGACACCGTGACGATGCTCGTCAAGAAGAACAAGCCGGCCATGGCGCCGGTTGCAGCAAGCTGAAGCAGGCGCCCACCGGCGGACCCGATGCGCCGCGCGCGGCGCCGGCGGACGCCGGGCAACCGCCGCAGTGGGTCGTGATGGGACGCGTGGCCGCGTCGTTCGGCGTCAAGGGCTGGTTCAAGGTGTTGCCGCTGTCGTCGGACCCGCATGCGCTGATCGGGCATCCGCGCTGGTACTTCAAGGCAGCGGAAGCAGGTGCATGGACCGAGCGTGCGATCGCCGATGTGCGCGAGCACAGCGCCATGCTGGTGGCGAAAATCGCGGGCATCGACAGTCGCGAAGCCGCGCAGATGCTTCGTGGTGAGCAGGTGGCGCTGCCGCGCGCAAGCCTGCCGGCGCCGGCGGATGATGAAATGTACGTTGCCGACCTCGTCGGCCTTCGCGTGGTCAACCGCGAAGGCGTCGAATTGGGCAGCGTGCAGGACGTGCAGGAATCGGGCGCGCATCCGCTGCTGCGGGTGGTGGCGACGGACGCACGCGAGCGGTTGATTCCGTATGTCGGCGCGATCGTCGATGGTGTCGATCGCGAAACGCGCACGATCAGCGTCGATTGGGGCGCTGAATTCTGACCCGCGTCTGACGCGTGGTCTCGCGGGGTGCCGCGACGATGTGCGCGAAGGATGTGCTTTAGACAGGGCCGCGATGCGCTTCGATGTCGTCACGCTGTTTCCGGAGCTCGTGTTGCACGCCAGCGGTTTCGGCATCACCGGGCGGGCGCGCGAGCGCGGCCTGTGGTCGCTGGCCACGGTGAATCCGCGTGATTTCGCGCAGGACGCGCACCGCAGCGTCGACGACCGCCCGTATGGCGGCGGGCCGGGGATGGTGATGCTGGCCGAGCCGCTGGCGGCGGCGCTGGCAACGGCCCGTGCGGCGCAGCGTGATGCGGGTTGCAGCGGATCGACGGTGATCCACCTGTCGCCGGCGGGACAGCCGCTGACGCATGCGCGGGTGATGCAGTTGGCGGCGCAGCGCGATGCGGGATACGTGCTGCTGGCAGGGCGCTACGAAGGCATCGACGAGCGGCTGATCGCACGCGAAGTCGATTGTGAAATCGCGATCGGGGATTTCGTCGTGTCCGGCGGCGAACTGCCGGCGCTGATGTTGATCGACGCCATCGTGCGCCAATTGCCGGGCGCGATGAACGACGCGGCGTCGCCGGAGCAGGAGTCGTTCGTCGGCGGCCTGCTCGACACGCCGCATTACACGCGCCCGGGGGTGTACGCGGGCGAGCGGGTGCCGGAGGTGCTGTTGTCGGGGCACCATGCGGACATCGCGCGCTGGCGCCGGCAGCAGTCGCTCGCAAGAACGGCGGCGCGGCGCCCGGAGTTGTTGGACGAGGCGCAGTTGACGCTCGAGGATCGCAAGTGGTTGGCGGCAATGGCAGCACCGGTGGCGGATAATGCCGCTGCAAGCCCGGCGGATCGCACTGCGTCTGCCGGCGACAAAAAGGCGGGAATGACGTCGGCGCAAGCGCCCACCTCTCTTCCCCGTAAAAACGAAAGGAAAGAGCAAGCATGAACATCATCGAAACCCTCGAGCGCGAGGAAATCGCGCGTCTCGACAAGAAAGTCCCGGATTTCTCGCCCGGCGACACCGTGATCGTCAACGTCAACGTCGTCGAAGGCGAGCGCAAGCGCGTGCAGGCGTATGAGGGCGTGGTGATCGCCAAGCGCAACCGCGGCCTCAACTCCGCGTTCACCGTGCGCAAGATTTCGAGCGGAGAAGGCGTGGAGCGTACGTTCCAGACGTATTCGCCGCTGATCGCGTCGGTGGAAGTGAAGCGCCGTGGCGACGTCCGCCGCGCCAAGCTCTATTACCTGCGCTCGCGCTCGGGCAAGTCGGCGCGGATTCGCGAGAAGCTCGCAGTCAGGGCAGGCAGCAGCAAGGGCGAGTGATGATGACGGGCAGGCGCGTTGCGACTGCCCCGGAATCTCGCCAGCAAGGCGGCCTTCGGGCCGCTTTTTTTTGGGCCGCACAGCGCGGGCCTGCACTTTCGAAGGCGGGCCGCAGACGATGTCGCGCGTGTGTCGCGTGACGGATCCGACACGCGTCGCCCGTCCCATGCCCAGGCAAACGTGTTTCCGCTCGCCGTTCTTCGGCACGATAATTGCACCTGTTACGTGTTCGTGTGAAATATATGCAAGCGCCTGTTGGACCGAAGATTCCATTGGCATAATCTGTCGGTTCCTGTGC
>DATCFA010000019.1:0-4241 GCA_036509805.1 Casimicrobiaceae bacterium | reverse complement strand
GGCCGCCAGCGACACAGACACGGTCGGCGGCAGCGCAACGACGACGACGGCTGCGGCGTCGGCGTTGGCGTCGAGTGCGAGGCGATCGCCCAGCGCATGCACGCGGCCGCCGCTGGCGAGCGCGATGCCGCGTGCGAGGTCGCCTTCGGCATCGGCGGTCGCATACGCGTCGACGCGCGCGGCCGGCGTGATCGCCGCACCCGCGCCCCACAGCCACAGCCCGTTGAACGGCGCGAGACCGGCGCGCTCGCGCGCGTCGTTCTCCGGCGCCTCGTGCAGCAGCATCTGGATTTCGTTGGCGTAGCGCTCGAAGCGGCGCGCGTCGGGACCCTGCGGCCGCTGCGCGTACATCGAGCGGCCGAGCGCGGCGTCGGTGGACTTGAGCGTCAGCTCCGGTGCGTCGGCCACGTGCGCCAGCCAGCGTGCAGCACGAGGTGCGGCGAACTGCAGCGAATCGGCGGCAAAATGCGCGTTGAGCAATGCGAGTGCGCGCGCAACGAACGCGGGGTCGAGCATGTCGGCGCGCGCGATGACGGTGACGTCGTCGATTCCCGCGACCAGCGCCACCGGGTCGGCGACCAGCCAGCCGCCGCTGCCGGCATCGATGCCGGCAGCGCGCGCCAGGAGCGCGCCGGCCGCCGCGCGCGGCAGGTCCAATGCGGCGAGCAGCGCTTCTTCGCTGGCGCCGGCATCCGCCGCGTGGCGCGACCACGCGGCGATACGCGCAAGCGATGCGCAGGCGTTGAGCGCCGCGGCTGCAACCGACAGCAACTGCGGCGCGATGACGACGAGTTCCATGCGGGGAGGGGGAGCTGCGCGGCAAGCGCATTCGCCGCGGCGCCGTTCGATGTCGGTCGAGTCTAGCATGCGATAATCGCGCTTCCACGGCCCTTGCCACGCACATCCGACATGACCCACATTCTCGCCGCCATCGTGCGCCGCTAACGCGAGGATGGCGGCCTACGAACTGGTGGTCGGCCTGCGCTACACGCGCACGCGCAAGGGAGCCAGCCGCAACTCGTTCATATCGTTCATCGCGCTCACCTCGATGGCGGGCATTGCGCTAGGCGTCGCGGCGCTGATCGTCGTATTGTCGGTGATGAATGGCTTTCAGGACGAGCTGCGCAACCGCATCCTGTCGGTGGCCTCGCACGTTGAGATCAGCGGCATGCCGGCGCTCAAGGATTGGCAGCAGGTGGCCGAGGTTGCGCGCCGCGACAAGCGCGTAATCGCCACCGCCCCCTATGTGGCAGGGCAGGCGATGCTGGCGGCCGGCGAGGTCAACCGCGGCGTGCTGGTGCGCGGCGTCGACCCGGCGCTGGAGCCGGGTGTGGCCGACATCGGCTCGCACATGAAGGCGGGCAGCCTCGACGCGCTCAAGCCCGGCGGATTCGGCATCGTGCTCGGATCGGAGGTCGCACGTGCGCTCGACGTGGGCGTCGGCGATTCGGTGCTGGCGATCACGCCCGAGGGAACGGTGACGCCCGCGGGAACATTGCCGCGCGTCAAGTCGTTCAAGGTCGTGGGCATTTTCGAGATCGGCATGTTCGAGTTCGACAACGGCCTCGCGCTGATCGACCTCGCCGACGCGCAGAAGCTCTACCGGATCGACGGCGTTTCCGGCGTGCGCCTGAAGCTCGCCGACATGTTCACAGCACCCCAGGTCGCGCGCGACCTGCTGCACACGCTGCCGGTGGATGCCGAAGTGCGCGACTGGACGATGTCGCACGCGAACTTCTTTCGTGCCGTGCAGATGGAAAAGCGCGTGATGTTCATCATCCTGACGCTGATCGTCGCCGTGGCCGCGTTCAACATCGTGTCGGCGCAGATCATGCTGGTGACCGACAAGCAGGCGGACATCGCGATCCTGCGCACGCTGGGTGCGACACCTTCGTCGATCATGACGATCTTCATCATCCAGGGCGCACTGATCGGCATCATCGGCACCGCGATCGGTGTCATCGGCGGCATCGTGCTCGCCCTCAACGTCGGCACCGTGGTGCCGGTGATCGAGCGCGTGCTGGGCGTCACGTTCCTCGACAAGTCGGTCTACTACATCAGCGAGCTGCCTTCGCAGCTGCAGCGCAACGACGTGGTGACGATCGCCATCATCGCGCTGGTGCTCGCGCTGATCGCGACGATCTACCCGAGCTTCAAGGCGGCGCGCGTCAACCCGGCCGAGGCGCTGCGCTATGAGTAGCGATGCAGCCGGCGGTGCGGCAGGCGCTGTGCCAGTGGTCGCGTGCCGGGGGTTGTCGAAGACCTACACCAGCGGCCCGCAGGACGTGCAGGTGCTGAACGGCGTCGACCTCACCGTCGCGCGCGCCGAGCGGATCGCGATCGTCGGCGCGTCGGGGTCGGGCAAGAGCACGCTGCTGCATCTGCTGGGCGGGCTGGATGCGCCGAGCGCCGGCGACGTCGAGGTCGACGGCGCGCCGTTCGCGAAGCTGTCGGAAGCGGCGCGCGGGCGCGTGCGCAACCGCGCATTGGGATTCATCTACCAGTTCCATCATTTGCTGCCTGAATTCTCGGCAGTGGAAAATGTCGCGATGCCGCTCGTGATCCGTCGCGAGCCGAAGGGCAGCTCCCAGCAGCGCGCGGCCGACCTGCTGACGCGCGTGGGCCTCGGCAGCCGGCTCAAGCATCGCCCGGGCGAGCTGTCGGGCGGCGAGCGGCAGCGCGTCGCGCTGGCGCGCGCGCTCGTCACCGCGCCGCGCTGCGTGCTCGCCGACGAACCGACGGGTAACCTCGACCGCCGCACCGCGGGCCAGGTATTCGACCTGATGCTCGAGCTCAACGCGGCCATCGGCACCAGCCTCGTGATCGTCACCCACGACCCCGACCTCGCCGCCCGTGCCGGCCGCGTGCTGCACTTGATCGACGGCAAGCTGCAAGCGGCGTCCTGAGCCTCTCGTCAGTGCAGCGTTACCTCCCGCGTTCCTCTGCGAAGCGCGATGGGGCCGCTCGCGGACGCTTCATGACCCAGGCGCTCCCACGATCGGCCCCATCGCGCTTCTTACGCGTGCCGCTGACGCGCGACGGTACTTAAGGCGCGCTTTGTTTACGCATGCGCTGCATTGGTGCATTGCGCGGGATCACGCGTCAAAGCAACGCCACGGGGACGCTGGCTTTGCCATTTTGCGATGCCTCTCATCGGGGCCGCAGGTCGCAAATGCGAAGAGCGGGTTTGGCCGATCGCGCGGCATCGCCGACCCAATCGCTCCAGCAAAAGCATTGCAGTCGCCGCGCAGCACCTGAAGGTTTCAACTGCAAGAGCCAACGCAGGTGCTCGCAAGCCACCGGTGCTGGCGTCCCCGTGGCGTCGTTTTGACGCCAAGCATCAGTACAGCGGGAAAGCAAGGCGAGCGTCGACGAACGGCGCATCCGTAAGTAGCGCAACGAATCAGCGATCAGGTTGACGAAGCGCGATGGGTCCCTGCGCCGGAGCGCCTGGGTCATGAAGCGTCGGCGCAGGGACCCATCGCGCTTCGCAGAGGAACGCGGGGAAGTGACGCCACATGCGTCGCTCAATATTGCACCGGTACCGGCTCCAGCGAGCGCCACAGGTACCAGGTGGCGACGCTGCGCCACGGCGCCCATCGCTGCGCATGGATGCGCATCTGTGCCGGCAGCATGCGTTCGCCCTTGTTGTAATGCAGCGCCATCGCGTTCTGCAGCCCGATGTCGGCAACGGGAAGCACGTCGGCGCGGACTTCATGGAACATCAGGAACATCTCGGCCGTCCAGCGTCCGATTCCCTTGACGTCCACCAGCGCCTCGATCAGCGCTTCGTCGTCGAGCACGCTCCAGGTGTGCGGCGCGAGCCTGCCGCTGACGAAGTGCCGCGCCAGGTCGCGCACGTATTCCGCCTTGCGTTCCGAAAATCCGCAGCGGCGCATCGTCGTGACGCGCATCCGCGCCACGCGCGCCGGATCGAGCGCGATGGCGAGCGCGCCGTCCGCGTCGCGTCCCTGCGCCGCGAGCGCGAAGCGTCCCCACACCGCGGCGGCGGCGGCCACCGAGATCTGCTGGCCGACGATAGCGCGCGCCAGCGTGGTGAACGGGTCGCCACGGCGCGTCAGGTGGATGTCCGGATGTGCGGCGATCAATTTGCGCAGAACGCGGTCGCGCCGCGACAGCGCGCGTGTGGCGTCGTCCCAGAACGCCGGCTTGGTCACGACGCGCGCAGCGCAGCGCGCCGCCGCCAGGCGAGGTTGACGCCGATGAAGCCCGTCACGCCG
>DATCFA010000018.1:0-8853 GCA_036509805.1 Casimicrobiaceae bacterium | reverse complement strand
AAGCGCCAGTATTGCGTCAGCGACATCAACTGGTCCTGCAGCGCGACGTAGACGAACGCGCCGAGCACCGGACCGAAGAAATTGCCGAACCCGCCGAGAACCGTCATGAAAACCAGCACGCCCGAATGCGTCCAATAGGCGAGATCGGGATCGGCGAGGCCGACAGGGACCGCCAGCAGCGTGCCGCCGACGGCGCCATAGACGGCGGAAATGACGAAGGCCAGCAACCTGAACGCATGCACGCGCACGCCGACGTACTCGGCCTTGCGCGGATTGTCACGGATCGCGCGTAAATGCGTGCCGAACGGCGAATGCACGATCCGCCACATCAGGTACGCGAGCACCAGCAGCAGCGCAAGCGAGTAGAAATAGAACGGACCGATCAGGTAGGCCGTCTTGTCGAGCCCCGGGAAATCCATGCCGCCAAGGCTCGGACGCACCACCGGAATGCCGGAATCACCGCCGGTGAGATTGTAGAACTTGAAAAGAAACGAGTGGAACAGCATGCCGAATGCGAGCGTCAGCATCCCGAAAAAGATGCGCACATAGCGGACACACAACAGACCCACCGGGACGGCGACGACAACGCTGACGACGACTGCCACTGCGATCGACGCCTCGAGGCTCTTGACGCCGAGCCTGCCGGACATCACCGCGACCGTGTATGCGCCCAGCGCGACGAACAGCGCGTGCCCGAACGACAGCAGTCCGGTGTAGCCGAACAGCAGGTTGAAGCCGAGCAGGATGATGCCGTAGGCGAGTGCCGGCAGCATCAGCGTGACGTAGTACGGCGGCAGCACGAACGGTGCTGCGAGCAGCAGCAGCAGCGCGAATGCGAGGGCCGCACGGAAGCGCGTCATTCGAGCGGCTTTCCGAAAAGTCCGGTGGGCCGGAAGATCAGCACGACGATGACGATCAGGTAGATCGACAGCATTTCGAATTCCGCGTAGTAGAAAACGGCGAGCGAGCGCACGAGACCGACCACCAGCGCACCCACCAGCGCGCCGCGCATGCTGCCGAGTCCCCCGATGACGACCACGGCGAACGCCTCGACGACCAGGTCCACGATCATGTCGAGCGACGCCGCCGCCGTGGGAACGACCAGCGCGCCGCCCACGGTGCCGAGCACGGTGCCGAGCGTGAACACTATCACCATCACGCGTCCGCTGTTGACGCCCAGCGCCTCGATCATCGGCCTGTTCTCCGCCGTCGCGCGGACGATCCTGCCGAAACGCGACTTCTGCAGCATCAGGCCGAGCCCCACAGCGATGGCGATGCTGGCGAATATAACGAGCAGCTTGTAAGTCGGGATCAACGTGGGCCCGACATTGACCTGGCCGTACGCGAGCGACAGGTTGCCGAGCGTGCGCGGCGTCGACCCCCAGATGAAGCGGAACACGTCCTGCGACATCAGCATGATCGCGAACGTCAGCAGCAACTGGAAGCCTTCGTCGCGATCGTAGACCAGTCGCAGCAGCCGCTCGATCGGAGGTCCGATCACGGCGAGCGAAAGGCCCGCGACGAGCAACACCGGCAGCAATGCATACGCAGGGGCACCGAGGCTCATCGCGAACGTGACCGCGGTGACGCCGAAGTACGCGCCGAGCGCGTAGAACGCGCCGCAGGCGAGATTGACGATCCGCTGCACGCCGAACACCAGCTGCAACCCGCCGGCGACGAGGAACAGCACGGCGGCATGGAACACGCCGCTCAGCAGGATATCGAGGAATACCGCCAACACGTCTCCGCGGAAGGTCGCATGCGACGGATCAAAAAAGAAGCTGTGTCCCCGGCAAGGCGGATCACAGCTTCGGCGATACGGGCGATCAGAGCTTGATGTCGGCCGTTTCGATCCACTTGAAGAAATCCATGCCGGGCGGCTTTTGCAAGCGGTCAGAATACATCGTATCGATGCGCCCCAGCGTCGGAAAGTCGTACTTGTTGTTGTTCGTCGTCAGTCCCTGGTAGAACGTCTGCTCGGCAATGTGATCGGTGCGCATCTGCCCGGGCCCTCCCAGCGACTCGACCTTGACGCCCTCCATCGACGCGGCAATCTCCTCGGTCGTCGGCCACCCGCTCCCCTTCGCCTTCACCGCGTTCTCGACGCCTGTCTTGTAGACCTGCATCGCGAAGTACGCGCGGTCGGCCTCCCAGTGCGGGTAATCCTTGTAACGGTCCACGTACATCGAGACGAATTCCTTCTGGATCGGCGACGCGTTCGGCAGGTCGAAGTAAAGCGTGTTGTGACCGAAGATCATGCCCTCGGGCGTGAACGATTTTTTCAGCAGCGTGAACTGGAACCCAGCGGCCGGAAATGCGAACTTGGCACCGCTGGTCAGGAGCCCGGCCCCGAATGCCGTCTGCATGAACACCGGCAGGTCGGCGAACAGCAGCGACGAAAACACGAAGTCGGGCTTCGCCGCCTTGAGCGCCGCGACGTGCGACGCGAGATCGAGCGTGCCGACCTTGGGCCATTGCTCCGCCACGACCTTGGCGGGAATTCCGAAGCGCTTCAGCAGCGCGAGGAATGCCGCCCAGTTGTTGCGCCCGTACGAGTAGTCGGGGTTGATGCCCGCGACGGTCGCGAACTGTCCCTTGAAATACTTGATGGCGAGTAGCGATGCCATCACCGCTTCGCATTCGTTGTCGGTCGAACGGAACAGGTAGCGCGGCTTGGCCATCGTTTCCTTGACGCCGTCCTGCGTGGTGCCGTCCCAGTAGACGGTGATCGTCTTGAGCTCCTCCGCCGCAGGTCCCATCGCCAGGCCCACGCCCGACGACACGATGCCCTGCACGCAGTCGACCTTGTCCTGCAGCACCAGTTTGCGCAGCCGCTCGATCGACTCCTTCGGACTGGTCTCCTCCTCGACGATCAATTCGATCTTGCGGCCGGCAATACCGCCGGCCGCGTTGATCTTGTCGGTGATGAACTGCGTGCCGCGCAGCCCGCAGACGCCGATCGTTCCGGCGATACCGCCGTTGGGCGCGATGATACCGATGCGCAGCGGCTTGTTCTGCGCAAACGTCGGAAACGACACGACGCCGGTCGCCGCGACGCCGGCGCCGCCGATCGCGCGCAGCACGTTGCGGCGCGTGCGCGAAACTGCAGGTTTTGCTTTCATGCTGCTCCTCCCGATGATGTGCGCGCCATTGCGCGAAGGGACGCGCCGACGTGTCGACGATGCCGGTCGCGTCGCCGTAGCAGCCGGTCTTGTGCGCGGTGATGAACAACTGACATATCAGAATCTAGTCCTGTTCGCCGGCCGCTGTCAATGCGCGGCCGCTCGTCGCGCCCGCGTCGCACGCCGGGCGCCGGTGCCGCCGCTTGACTGACAGCTTTTATACGACTAATATGTTAGTAGGGTGTCACGACACGGGAGTGCCTGCAATGATGTCCGATCGCCAGCGCCAATATCGCGCCAACTACGTGGCGAATATAAGCCCCTGGTACCACGGCCTCGTGCATATCGGCGTGATGTACGGCGTCGGGCTCGCCGCCGTCTGGTTCTGCCTGCACCACCTGGCAACCGCCACTTGGGAATGGTGGCTGGTGCTGCCGGTGTTCGTTGCCGGCAATTTCGTCGAATGGGGCATGCACCGCTTCGTGATGCACCGCAAGATCGACGTCTACGCGATTCGCGCGATCTACGACCGCCACACACGCCAGCACCACCAATATTTCACCGACAACGAGCCGACGATCGACACGCTGCGCGAGTTTCGCATCGTGTTCTTTCCCTGGCGCGTACTGGCGACGTTCGCCGTCGCGGGCACGCTGCTGGGGCTGCTGGCGGCCTGGGTCTTCAACGTCAACGCGGGCTACGTCGTTGCGCTGACGATGATGGGCCAGTACCTGGTCTACGAGACGTTCCACTACTGCTGCCACGTCCACGACAACGGGTTCGTGCGTTACGCGCCGTTCATCAACACGATCCGCCGCCACCACATCGCGCATCACAACCAGGGAATCATGATGCGCTACAACATGAACCTCACGTTCCCCATCGCCGACTGGTTCCTTGGCACCAGCGACGTCCGCCGCGGATTCTGGGGAACGCTGTTCAACGGCTACGACGAGCGTTACGTGCAGGATTCGCTGAAGCCGGTGATCAAGCGCTTTCGTCTCGACGATTCGCGGGTCACGCTGGACGGTCCGGTGCTGACACGCGAAGAAGAGGAAATCGTCACGCCGAAGCGGTCATTCGCCTGACGGGTGCCGCGTCGCCGGCCGGCGACGTGAGACTTCTTCGGCGTCAGCGCGACCCGTGCAGCGCGATGCACGCCGCGGCGATGGCATCGAGCACGTCCGCGTTCTCGCCGATCGGCGGCACGAGCGCGAGCGCAATCGACGGGCTCGCTTGCATCGCCGCCGCAACCCGCCGCGGAAGGTCGTCGCGGACGTGCCCTCCCTGCCCCAGGAACAGCGGCACCACCGTCGCATGCGTGCATCCACGCGCAGCCAGTGCCGCGACCGCCGATTCGACATCCGGTTTCATCAGCTCGAGATACGCGAGCTCGACGTTGATGTGCTGTGCGGCAATGCGCGCGCGCAACGCTTCGAAGGGCGCCGCCCACGCGGGATCGCGCGAGCCGTGCGCGACCAGCAGCACGCCGCGTGTGCGATGCGCTGCGGATGGTGCCGGGGATGTAATGCGCGCGTCGCTTTCCACCGCTGCCTTCCGATCGCGGACAGAGCCGCCCGCGGCATTTCGCAGTCTAGCAAACGACGACCATCGAACCGCGCGGCGTCAGGCGGTGATCATGCGGCCGTCGTCAGTTCGTTGGCCCACTGGTAGGCGGACAACTGCGCCTGCAAGAGGTCGCTGCGGCTGACGCCGGGGACCTTGCTCAACCGCGCGGTGATGACGCTCGCGTCGTCGCGCTCGACGCCCTCGACCAGCGCCAGCATGTCGCCCAGCGCGCCATCGTGTTCGAGCAACGCGTCGTTGACGAGATTCGGCAGGTTGAGCTCGTCGAGGATGTCGCGCGTGGGCATTTCGAGCACGACGCTCATCAGCGACAGGATGCCGGTGATGAACGCCAGCTCGGTCATCGTCGATTCGGGACCGGGCCGGTGCGAGGCGAGCAATTCCATCAGCTTGCCGCGCACGGCGGCGAGCTGCAGCAGCGGATTGCCGAAGCTCGTATTGCCGCGATCGGCCGTGTAGAGCAACAACTGCAGCCACACGCGCAATTGCCGGCGGCCGAGCAGCACCAGCGCGTGGCGCAGTGATGTCACCGTCTGCTGGCGACGCAATGCCGCCGAATTGACCAGCCGCAGCAAGTTCACCGCCAGGTGCGGATGCAGGCGGAACGCGTCCTCGATTTCGCGAACATCGGCCTCGCCCATCGCCAGCGCGAGGAGCTTCAGCAGCGTGATCTTCGCCGGCTTCGCGCGCTTGGCGGATAAAAGCTCCGGACGCGCGAAATGGAATCCCTGGAAATGATCGAAGCCGAGCGCCTTCGCGTGCTCGAACTGCTCGGCGGTCTCGATCTTGAGCGCCACCAGCTTGACGGCGTAGGGTTTCAGCACCGCCACCATTTCGGGGATCAGCAGCGCATCGATTTCGCCGAAGTCGACCTTGACCACGTCGACCGCGCGCAGCAGCGGGTCGATGTCGTTCACATTGCCGACGAAATGGTCGAGCGCGATCCGGTAGCCGCGCTTGCGCAGGTTGTGGCAGCGCTCGATGATGCCGTCGTCGGCGGCCGTCTGCTCGAACAGCTCGATGACGATCCGGTCGGCGGGCAACGCTTCGATGAGCTCGCTGAACAGGAATTCGGAGTCGACGTTGAGGAAGCCGTCCACCGGCCCGATCACCTGCGCGAGGCCGATTTCGGCGAATACGTTGGCGATCACCGACGACGTCGCGAGCACGTTGTCGTTGAGCTCGGCGACGTTGCGCTCGGTCGAGCGAAACAGCAGCTCGTAGCCGGTCAGGTCGCCCTTGCGGTCGACGATGGGCTGGCGAGCGACGTAGATGTCCTCGAGCAGGGCGTTGGTCATGGCGATTGCGTAACCGTCATCAAGTGTGGCGCACGGGCGCCGCCGGCCAGGTCGAGGCCGCAACCCCGCAGCAATGCGTCGAAGCGCGGATCGACGCCGTCGAGGACGAGGGTGCGGCGGTTGCGCGCCGCGAATTCGCTCAACACCACCAGCGCGCCGATGCCGGCCGGTTCCATCGCCGTCACCGCCGAAAGATCGATGTGGATGGGCGCGCGGTCGCTGCCGCCGACCGCGTCGGCGACCGCCGACCGCAACGCGCGGTACGCCGTCCAGTCGAGCTTCTGTTGCGCCACGATTGCCACCTTGTTTTCTCCCCTGCGCTCTCGGGCCCCGTCCGATCACCGCGAAAATTGCGAAGTCGCGGTAAACTGAACGAATGTTCGAGCCGCAGCCCTGCGCGCGCTTCGCCTCCTCCCTGGGATCGAAACACGCCGCCACCTCTGTCCGTTATCGGCATCCCGCCGCCGAACTGAACCCCCGGCGCGCGCCCGCGACGACAAATCGATGACGCCTTCGGCCGCCGAACCGCTGGCGCTGATCATCATCGAGGACTCGCTCGACGATTATGAGCTGATCCTGCGTCGGGTGCGCACGATCCATCCGCTGGCGGCGGCGCTGCGCGCCGAATCCGCCGAGGCGTTGCGCGCGGCCCTTCCGCTGCGCGCGTGGTCGGCGGTGCTGTCCGATCACCGCCTGCCCGGCTTCAGTTCGCACGAGGCGCTGGCCATCGTCCGCGCGAGCGTGCCCGACCTGCCGTTCGTCATCGTGTCGGGCGCCATCGGCGAGGACGCGGTGGTCGAGGTGATGCGTGCAGGCGCCGACGACTTCGTCATGAAGGACCGGCTGAGCCGGCTCGAGATCGTGCTGAAGCGGACGCTGGCGTCGGCCGCCGCGCGCCGCCGCCAGCACGAGACCGAGTCCGCGTACCAGGAAAGCGAAGCACGGTTGCGAGCGGTCACCGCCAACCTGCCGGGGATGATGTTCCGCATCGACGTCACCGACGGCGTAGTCGCCTTCGACTACGTCAGCGACGGTGCGCGCCGGCTGTTCGGCGTCGGCGCCGACGAGATTGCGCGCGATGCGAAAGCATTTTTCGGCCGCTTCGCGCCGCACGACGCGACCACCCTGCTCGCTGCGTTGCATCACGCGGTGGCCGGCGACGGATTTCTGACGTGGAGCGCGGCGGTTTCCGGCGCGGAAACCGTCGAATGGGTACAGATCGAGGCCAGCAGCCGCAGGCTCGCGCCCCGGCACGCGGTGTGGGACGGGCTGGTGATCGACGTTACCGCCGCCAAGCGCGCCGAGCGCGAGCTTCGCCAGTCGCGCGAAGAGTTGCAGCAGCTCGCGCGCCACCTCGCCGAAGTCCGCGAAGAGGAGCGCGACGTCGTCGCGCGCGAGTTGCACGACGACGTCGGCAGCATGCTCACCGGCGTCAAGTTCGAGACGACATGGCTGAAAGGGCTGATGCGCAACGCGCCCGAGGCCGCCGATTCGCTGAAACAACTCGATGAGCTCGTCGAAGGAGCGCTGCTCGCCTGCAACCGGATCATGCACGACCTGCACCCGGCAATCCTCGAGCAGGGGATTGTCGCCGCGCTGGAATGGCAGGCGCAGGTGTTCGGCAAGCGCATCGGCGCGACCTGCCGCTTTCATGCGCCCGACGCGGACATCGCACTCGACACCGGTGCGTCGATGGCGGTGTTCCGCATCTGCCAGGAGTCGCTCAACAATGTCGCCAAGCACGCCTGTGCGCGTTACGTCGACGTGACGCTCGCAGCCGCGCGTGGCGCGATCACGCTGACCATTGCCGACGACGGCATCGGCATGCCGGAAAGTGCCGTGCGCCGTGCCGGCCACTTCGGCGTGCGCGGGATGCGCGAGCGCGCGCTCGCACTGGGCGGAGAGCTCGCGATCACGTCGAGCCATGCCGGCACCACGGTCACGCTGACGCTGCCGGTCCTGCAGCGGGCCGCCACCGAGCAGGTGCACCGCGCTCCCACGCTCGAGGAGAATCGATGATCGCGGTGGCCATCGCCGACGACCATGCGATCGTGCGCCGCGGGATCGCGCAGATCGTTTCCGCCGAAAGCGACATGAGCGTCGTCGGCGAGGCGTCCAACTACGCCGAAGTCATGGAGCTCGTGCGTCACCGCAGCATCGACTGCCTGCTGCTCGACATCTCGATGCCCGGGCGCAACGGCATCGACACGCTGAAACAGGTGAAAGTGGAAATGCCGCGGATCGCCGTGCTGGTGATCAGCATGTATCCGGAAGATCAGTATGCGTTTCGCGCGTTCAAGGCCGGCGCGTCCGGTTACCTCACCAAGCTCGCCGCCGCCGACCAGCTGATCCCGGCGATTCGCCAGGTCGCGCGCGGTCGCCGCTACGTGACGCCGGAACTCGCCGAGGCACTGGTCAGCTACATCGACCGCGACCCCGACCTGCCGGCGCACGATGCGTTGTCCGACCGCGAGTTCCAGACGCTGCGGCTCATTGCTGCCGGGCAGACGCTGACGCAGATCGGCGCCGCGCTGGCGTTGTCGCCGAAGACCGTCAGCGCCTATCGTGCGCGGTTGCTGGCAAAGCTCGACCTGGCGACCAATGCGGAACTGACGCGCTACGCGCTGGAGAACAAGCTCGTCGACTGAGAACCTGTGAACCAATCGACTTTGGCGCCTCGAATGGCGGCAGAACACCGTGGCGGCGCGGCACGCACCAGCCAGGACCGTCACATCGATGGCGCTGCTTTTGGCGCGCCTGCGCAATTTCGCCTTGGCACAGGCCCTATCGAGGCCGGAATTCGACCGGAAGGGTCGTTTGCCGACCTCCGATCAGAGCTGAAACGC
>DATCFA010000017.1:0-4900 GCA_036509805.1 Casimicrobiaceae bacterium | reverse complement strand
CATCGTGTGGCTGCTGATCAACGTCGCGTTGTCCGAGGCCGGCAGCGTCGGCAACATCGCATCAATGCTGTTGACGCCCATCCTGTCCGCAGGCGTGATGCTCGCAGCCTACGCGCAGGATCGCGGCGCGCCGTTGCGTTTCGAGCAGCTCTTCGCCGGCTTCAGCGGCGGACGCCTCGCACCGCTGCTGATGCTCGGCCTGTACAACCTCGCGCTGACGCTCGTCGTCGCGGCGATCGTCGGCGCGGCGATCGTCGCCGTTGTCGGCACGGCGGGGCTGATGCAGTTCTGGACGACCGACATGCTCGACCTCGCGTCGGTGGACCTGGGCAGCATCGCGTTCGTCGTACTCGCGCTGTCGCCGGTGCTGTTGATCGGCTTCGCGCTGATCGGCATGGCGTTCTGGTTCGCGCCCGCCCTGGTGGCGATCAATGGCATCGCGCCCTCGGCCGCACTGTGGCTGTCGTTTCGCGCCAACCTGACCAACATCGGCGCGATGCTGATCTACGGGCTCATCATGCTGGTCGCCGCGGTGGTGGCGACGATTCCGCTCGGCCTCGGGTGGCTGGTGCTGGGGCCGGTGATGGCAGGCTCGTGGTATGCGACATGGCGCGACGTATTCGGCGACGCGAAGGCGTCGAGCTGACCGCACGCAGCACAGGCGGAAGGTCGTTCTGCGCAAGGCGCGTCAGTGCGCCTGCTCCCAGTTGTCGCCGGAGCCTACATCCACCACCAGCGGCACGTCGAGGTTCGCGACGCTGGCCATCCGCGACGCGAGCTCGGCCTTGACCTGGTCGAGCTCGTCGCGCGGCACTTCCAGCACCAGCTCGTCATGCACCTGCAGCACCAGGCGCGTGCGCAGCTTGGCCTGCGTGATCCAGCGGTCGACGTCGATCATCGCGAGCTTCACGAGATCGGCCGCCGTACCCTGCATCGGCGCGTTGATCGCCGCGCGCTCGGCACCGGCACGCCGCGGCCCTCCGGCCGCCTTGATGTCGGGAAGCCACAGCCGGCGCCCGAACACCGTCTCGACATACCCTTGCGCGCGCGCCTCCTCGCGGGTGCGCGCCATGTATTCGGCCACGCCCGGATAGCGCTGGAAATAGCGCTCGATGAACTGCTGCGCCGCCGCGCGCTCGATGCCGAGCTGTTGTGCGAGGCCGAACGCGCCCATGCCGTAGATCAGCCCGAAGTTGACCGCCTTGATGTAGCGGCGCTGCTCGGCGGCGACGTCCTCGGGCTTGACGCCGAAGATTTCGGCCGCCGTGGCGCGGTGGATGTCCTCGCCCGCATGGAACGCCGCCGTCAACGCCGGGTCGTGCGAAAGATGCGCCATGATCCGCAGCTCGATCTGCGAATAGTCGGCCGACACGATCTGCCAGCCGTCCGGCGCCACGAACGATTCGCGAATGCGGCGACCGTCGATCGTGCGCACGGGGATGTTCTGCAGGTTGGGATCGGCGGACGCGAGGCGTCCGGTCACCGCGGTCGCCTGCGCGAACGTCGTGTGCACGCGACCGGTCTCGCGATTGACCATCTGCGGCAGCTTGTCGGTGTAGGTCGACTTGAGCTTGGTGAGGCCACGGTGCTCGAGCAGCAGCTTCGGCAACGGGTAATCGGCGGCGAGCTCCTGCAGCACTTCTTCGTCCGTCGATGGCTGGCCGGTGGCGGTCTTCTTGCGCACCGGCAGCTGCATCCTGGTGAACAGGATCTCGCCGAGCTGCTTGGGCGACGACAGGTTGAACGGCTGGCCGGCCGCCTCGTACGCCTGCTGCTCGAGCGCCAGTGCACGCTCGCCGAGCTCGCGGCCTTGCGCGGCGAGCTTCGCACCGTCCACCAGCACGCCCTGCCGCTCCATGCGAAACAGCACATCGCGCACCGGCATTTCGAGCGTGCGGTAGACGTGCGCGAGCTTGGGATCGCGCTCGATCGCCGGCAGGAAATGATGGTGCAGGCGCAGCGTGACGTCGGCATCCTCGCCCGAATAATCGGCGGCGTTCTGCACCGGCACCTGGTCGAATCCGATCTGCGCCGCACCCTTGCCGGCGACATCCGCATACGCGATCGTCTTCCAGTTGAGATGCCGCCACGCGAGATTGTCCATGTCGTGCGGCTTGTGCGACTCGAGCACGTACGACTGCAGCAGCGTGTCGTGCGCGATGCCGGCGAGCGCGATGCCGTGGTTGGCGAGCACGTGCTGGTCGTACTTGACGTTCTGTCCGATCTTGGCGCGCGATGCATCGGCGAACCACGGTGCCAGGTCGGCGAGCACGCGCGCGAGGTCGAGCTGGTCGGGCGCGCCGGCGTAGCGATGGGCGAGCGGGATGTAGCACGCGTCGCCGGGCGCGACGGCGAACGACAGCCCGACGATCTTCGCCTGCATCGGGTCGAGGCTCGTGGTTTCGGTGTCGAAGCACACGAGATCGGCATCGGCGATGCGTTTCATCCAGCGCGCGTAGGCCGCCTCGTCGGCGATGATCTCGTAGTGGATGCCGTCGGGCTTGCCCGGCGCGTCGGCGCCGGCTTCGGCGACGTCGAAGCGCCGCCCGCCGCTGTCGCGTGCCGCGCGCCGGGCGATTTCGCCGGCAGCGTCCGAATCGGCGGCGGCGGCGGCGGTGTGCGGCGCGTCCGCCGCGTTGCCGCGCAGCCAGCTGCGGAACTCGAAGCGCTCGTACAGTGGACGCAACGCATCCTCCGCCGGCGCGACTATGGTCAGCTCGAAGTACGGCTGCGGCAACGGGCAATCGGCGCGCACCGTCAGCAGCGTGCGCGCCTGCGGCAGCCAGTCGAGGCTGCTGCGCAGGTTCGCGCCGACGACGCCGCCGATCTCGTCCGCATGCGCGACGATGTTGTCCAGCGAGCCGTACTGCGCCAGCCACTTTACCGCCGTTTTAGGGCCGACCTTGTCGATGCCCGGAACATTGTCGACGGCGTCGCCGACCAGCGTCAGGTAGTCGAGCACCTGGTCGGCGCGCACACCGAACTTGGCGAGCACACCCGGCTCGTCGAGCGTCTCGTTGCTCATCGTGTTGATGCACGTGATGCCCGGCTCGACCAGTTGCGCCAGGTCCTTGTCGCCGGTGGAAATCATCGTTTCCACGCCGGCGGCGCGGGCCTGGCGCGCCAGCGTGGCGATCACGTCGTCGGCTTCGACGCCTTCGATCATCAGCAGCGGCCAGCCGCTGGCGCGCACCATCGCGTGCAGCGGCTCGATCTGGTGCGCAAGGTCTTCCGGCATCGACGGGCGATGCGCCTTGTACTGCGGGTACAGATCGTCGCGGAACGTCTTGCCCGGTGCGTCGAACACGACGGCGAAATAATCGGGCCGCAGGTCGTCGACGATCTTCTTCAGCATCGACAGCACGCCGCGCAGTGCCCCCGTGGGCTCGCCCCGCGACGTGCGCAGGTCGGGCAGCGCGTGGAACGCGCGGTAGAGGTACGAGGAACCGTCGACGAGTACGAGTCTGGGCATTGCGTGGCGTGAAAAATGGCGCCCGCGGCGGGCACGCGGCGGTGGAGGCCGTCATTGTTGCATGGTGCCGCGGCGAAGTTGTCAACGTGTACGAATCGGCATTGCGCAACACCGGTGTTGTAAAAAAGCGCGCCTGCGAAAGATTCGGCAACCGCTGCCACCGGACCTCGCCGAAAGGCGGTAGCGGACACGCGACTTTGCTAGAATGGTGACGTGAAATCCCACCACCCGCAGAAGCGTTTGCGTACGTCGACCCGCGATGCGTTGGTGCTGGCGCTGGCGCTCGCATGGCTGCCGTGCATCGCGCTTGCGCAGCCGTCGAACGCCGCGCCGCCGCCCCCGCCGTTCGAGCCGGTACCCGACGCGCCGACGGGTGCGGCACCCGACCCCGATCTCGAGCCGCAGGTGACCATCACGCAGCAGGGCGACGAGACGCACGAGGAGGTGCGCATGGGCGGCGAGCTCAAGTTCGTTCGCGTCACACCGCGTCATGGCCGTACGTACTACCTCATTCCCGACGCGAGCGGCCACAACTTCATCCGCCGCGACAGTCTCGACTCGGGAGTGAAAGTGCCCATGTGGGTGCTGTTTTCCTGGTGAATTGAAGCGAGTCACCCGCCGGCTGCACGCGGCGTCTCCCACTGCCCACCTCCCGATGTCTGTTTACACGACGGTCACTGCCGACGAACTCGACGCATGGCTCGCGCGCTATAACGCGGGCAGGCTCGCTGGATTCTCGCCGATCGCCACCGGCATCGAGAACAGCAACTACTTCGTCACCACCGAGTTTGGGCAGTTCGTGCTGACGCTCTACGAGCGACTGCCGGCCGACGAACTGCCGTTCTACCTGAACCTGACCGCACACCTGGCGCGCGAAGGCGTCGCGGTGCCCGCACCCGAGCCCGATCGCACCGGCGCGCTGTTTTCCATTCTCAACGGCAAGCCGGCGAGCCTCGTCCGCCGCGTGAACGGAGCGCCGGCGATGGCGCCGACGAACGTGCAGCGCGCCGCCGCCGGCGAAGCGCTCGCGCGGCTGCACGTCGCATCGATGCGCTACCGTGCGCGCCTGACCAACCGGCGCGGCCCGGCGTGGTGGCGGCAGGCCGCCGGCGCGGTGCGCCCGTTCCTGACGCCGTCGCAGAACGAGCTGCTCGTTGCAGAGATCCGCCACCAGGTCGGCTACGGCAAGGAAAAGTTGCCGAAAGGCGCGGTGCACGGCGACCTTTTTCGCGACAACGTACTGTTCGAGGGGTCGCGCGTCGCCGGCATCATCGACTTCGGCTTTGCCGCCACCGACTATTTCGCCTACGACTTGGCCGTTGCCGTCAACGACTGGTGCAGCGACGCCGACGGCACGCTGCGCAGCGCCGATGTCGCCGCATTCGCCGGCGCGTACGAACGCGTGCGCGCATTGAGCGCCGCGGAGCG
>DATCFA010000016.1:0-2744 GCA_036509805.1 Casimicrobiaceae bacterium | reverse complement strand
CGGCGTCCGCCGCGGCGGACGCTGCCGGCGCCGCCGCCATCAGCGCTTTCTGCCCCGGAACGCCGGCGATGTATGTACCCGCGAACACCAGCACCGCGAGCAGCAGGTTGGCGAGCGGACCGGCCGCCACGATTGCCACACGCTTCCACACACCCTGGCGATTGAACGCGCGCGGCAGGTCGGCGGCGGCCACGCTGCCCTCGCGCTCGTCGAGCATCTTGACGTAGCCTCCGAGCGGCACCATGGACAGCGCCCATTCGGTGCGGTCGGCACCGAAGCGGCGCGACCACAGCACGCGCCCGAACCCCACCGAAAATCGCAGGATGCGCACGCCGCACAGCCGCGCGACGACGTAGTGCCCGAGCTCGTGGAACACGACCAGCACGCCGAGCACGACGGCGAAGCTGCCGATCTTCCACAGGATGTCGATCATGCGTGGCACTTTCCCGTCAACGCAGCAGCACGTCGACAGCGAGCGCCGCGGCGGGCATCGCCGCAAGCAATGCATCGATGCGGTCGAGAACGCCGCCGTGTCCCGGCAACAGCGCGCCGCTGTCCTTGACGCCTGCGCCGCGCTTCAACCACGATTCGAAAAGATCGCCGACCACCGACATGGCCGCGAGCACGACGGCGACGATGACCCACGCGACCACCAGCGATCCGGGCGCACGTGAGGCCGAAGTGCGCGGCGCAATTTCCGACAGCAGTGCCGCATACAAGGCGACGGCAACCAGCGCGCCCGCCACACCTTCCCACGTCTTGCCCGGACTCACCATCGGCGCCAGCTTGTGGCGGCCGTAGCGGCGACCGCTGAAGAATGCGGCGGTATCGGCAATCCACACCAGCGCCATCGCGCCGAGCACAATCAGCGGCGAATGCGCGCGCATGTCCACCAGCGCGAGCCACAGCGCGGGCAGCGTGACGAGGCCCACCAGCAGCATCGGCGCGCGCGCGCGCGTCGGCCATCTCGCAAGCACCCAGCAGGGTGCTACGAGGATCCAGAACGCCGTCGCGACGCCGCACACGGCGATCACCAGCGGCGCCGGCCAACCGGAGCCGAATTGCGCCCACGGCGCGAACAACAGCACGCTGGCGATGACGGCGGCCACGGCGGCGTAGGCGATGCTCGCGCCCGCCGCGAGCCCGACGAGCTTCGCCCATTCGTGCGACGCCAGCACGAGAATGCCCACCAGCATCAATGCGAACGCGCGCGCAGGCAGCAGGAACAGCGCGACCAGGAAGACCGCGAGCAGAGCGATGGCGGTCGCGATGCGCTGTGCAAGCGCACTCATCCGCCGACGGCCGTCGCTTCGGCCGCCGCGAGCTGCTCGCTGGTGCGGCCGAATCGGCGCTCGCGCGTCGCGTAGGAGGCAATCGCCGCATCGAACGCCGCGGCGTCGAAATCCGGCCACAGCACGTCGGTGAAGCACAGCTCGGCATAGGCGAGCTGCCACAGCAGGAAATTGGAAACGCGCTGCTCGCCGCCGGTGCGGATGAACAGGTCGGGCTCGGGCGCGTAACTCATCGACAGGTAGGGCGCGAAGAGCTCGGTCGCCGGTGCTGCCGCCGACGCCAGCGCCTCGGGATGCGCGCGGTAGTAGGCGTGTGCCGCCTGCGCGATGTCCCAGCGGCCGCCGTAGTTGGCGGCGATCGTCAGCGTCAGCGCGGCATTGGCGGCGGTCAGCGCCTCGGCGCCGGCGATCAGATCGCGAATGCGCGGGTCGAAGCGCCCGGTATCACCAACGACCTTGAAGCGGATGCCGTTGTCGTGCAGCTTCGCGACCTCCTGCTCGAGCGCGCGCAGGAACAGCTCCATCAGGATCGACACTTCGTCGGCGGGGCGTCGCCAGTTCTCGCTGGAGAACGCGAACAGCGTCAGGTAGCGCACGCCACGCGTGATCGCGTGGCGCACCGTCGCGCGCACCGCCTCGACGCCCTTGCGATGGCCGGCCACGCGCGGCAGATAGCGTTTCTTCGCCCAGCGGCCGTTGCCATCCATGATGATGGCGACGTGGCGCGGCACGGCATCCGTGCGCGGAATGTCGCGGGTGGACGAGGCGAACATGGGCACGGGACGCGTGGCGTCCGCGAATCGGATGGCGGCCCCTCAGACCGCCATCAGGTCCGTTTCCTTGGTGGCGAGCTGCTTGTCGGCGTCGCCGATGTAGCGGTCGGTCAGCTTTTGCACATCCGCCTGCGCGTGGCGCTCGTCGTCTTCGGAGACCTTGTGGTCCTTGAGCAGCTGCTTCAACTGCTCGTTGGCGTCGCGGCGCACGTTGCGGATGGCGACCCGCGCGTTTTCCGCGTCGTGGCGCACGACCTTGATCAGGTCGCGGCGACGCTCCTCGGTGAGTGCCGGCATCGGCACGCGGACGATGTCACCCTGCGTCGCCGGGTTGAGTCCCAGGTCGGCATCGCGGATCGCCTTTTCCACCACCGGGATCATCTTCTTTTCCCACGGCTGCACGGCGATCGTGCGCGCATCGGCGAGCGTCACGTTGGCTACCTGGTTGAGCGGCATCGGCGAGCCGTAGTAGTCGACGTGGATGTGGTCGAGCAGCCCCGTGTGCGCGCGCCCGGTGCGCACCTTGCCCAGGTCGGCCTTCAGCGCGTCGACGGACTTCGCCATCCTGTCCTCGGCCGCCTTCTTGACTTCGTCGATCATCCTGCCTCCATGGCCACGCGGGTGTAGCCGCGCATTTTAGCGTGCCTGGTCCGCGCAGCGCAGGACCTCAACAGTGGAC
>DATCFA010000015.1:0-4749 GCA_036509805.1 Casimicrobiaceae bacterium | reverse complement strand
GGTCGGCCATCCCGAGTGGTAATCGGGCCACAGCACTTTCGAGCCGATGGCGCCCAAATCGGGCACCGACAGGTTGCGGATGTAGAACAGCGCGCCGAAGAACGCCGCGAAGAACATCACCTCGCTGAAGATGAACCAGCTCATGCCCCAGCGGAACGAGTTGTCGACCTTGTGGCTGTACAGGCGATGCTCGGATTCGCCGATCACCGTGCCGAACCAGCCGAACAGCATGACGAGCAGCACGCAGAAGCCAGCGAGCACCACCCACGGGCCGAAGGCATAGCCGTTGAACCACGACGCCGCGCCGATCGCCATCAGGAACAGCGCGATCGAGCCGAGGATCGGCCAGTGAGATGGCTGCGGGACGTAGTAGGCGGACTGCGTGCCGCTGGCGGGTGCGCTCATCGGTCTTTCCCTGTGAATCGTTAGTTAGTTAGCGCCTGCGACGGCGAAAAAAGTATAGGACAGCGACACGGTCGCCATGTCCTTCGGCATGTCGGGGTCGAGCACGAACACGACGGGCATCTGCCGGTGCTCGCCGGGACCCAGCGTCTGGCGGGTGAAGCAGAAGCACTCGAGCTTGTGGAAATAGCGGACGGCATTCTGCGGGCTGTAGCTCGGAATGGCCTGGCCGGTGATCGCATGATTGGCGGTGTTGGTCACGTCGTACAGCACCTGTCGCACTTCGCCGGGGTGCACGTTGACGATCGGCTGCTCGGGCTTGAACGTCCACGGCAGCTTGGAAAGGTTCGAGTCGAGCTCCACCCGCACGCTGCGTGAAAGATCGACCTGCGTGTTCTTCACCTCGTCGGCGCGGTCGACATCGCGCAGGCCGGTGGCACGACAGATCTCGTTGTAGAACGGCACCAGCGCGTAGCCGAAGCCGAACATGAACACGACGACGACGCCGAGGCGCGTCAACAGCGCGCGATTGCGCCGGTACCAGCGCGGCTTGCCGGGGGCCGGATCGCTCATCGGTCGCGGACGTTGCGCGCTATGGCGATGACCATCAGCAGCAGCCCGGCGAGTCCGAGGATGCTCATCCCGGTCTCGAGACCACCCATGTAGCGCGCGACGATCGCGCCGACGAAGAACAGCGCGGCGATCGCCGCCAGGATCAGCGCCACGCGCACGTTGGCGCGCCGCTGGCGCACTGCCTGTTCGCGGCGCTCGCCGGTTGCGTTCGCGTGCATGTCGGATGCGTCGCCCATGCGGCCTACTTGATGACCGGTGGCGTCTCGAACGTGTGATACGGCGGCGGCGACGGCAGCGTCCACTCGAGCGTCGTGCCGCCCTCCCACGGCTTGGCCGGCGCCTTGGCGCCCTTGCCGGCGATGCACTTCAGCACGGTGTACAGGAAGATGAGTTGCGAGGCGCCGAACCAGAATGCGCCGATCGACGACACCTGGTTCCAGTCGGTGAACTGCTGCGAATAGTCGGGGATGCGCCGCGGCATGCCGGCGAGACCCAGGAAGTGCATCGGAAAGAACGCCACGTTGAACGAGATGAGGCTCGACCAGAAGTGCAGCCTGCCGAGGCGCTCGTCGTACATCGTGCCCGTCCACTTCGGGATCCAGTAGTAGATGCCGCCGAAGAACGCGAACAGGCTGCCGGCGACCATCACGTAGTGGAAATGCGCGACGACGTAGTACGTGTCCTGCAACTGCACGTCGACCGGCACGATCGCCAGCACCAGCCCGGTGAAGCCGCCGATCGTGAACAGGAACAGGAAGCCCAGCGCGAACAGCATCGGCGCCTCGAACGTGATCGAGCCGCGCCACATCGTCGCCACCCAGTTGAACACCTTCACGCCGGTGGGCACGGCGATCAGCATCGTCGCGTACATGAAGAACAGCAGTCCGGCCGTCGGCAGCCCGGTGGTGAACATGTGATGCGCCCATACCAGGAACGACAGGATGGCGATCGCCGAGAGCGCGTAGACCATCGACGCGTAGCCGAACAGCGGCTTGCGCGAGAACGTCGGGATGATCTCGGAAATGATCCCGAACGCCGGCAGGATCAGGATGTAGACCTCGGGATGCCCGAAGAACCAGAACACGTGCTGGAACAGCACCGGGTCGCCGCCGCCGGCCGCATTGAAGAACGACGTGCCGAAATGGCGGTCGGTCAGCAGCATCGTCACCGCACCCGCGAGCACCGGCATCACGGCGATCAGCATGTAGGCGGTGATCAGCCATGCCCAGCAGAACAGCGGCAGCTTCATCATCGTCATGCCAGGCGCGCGCATGTTGAGGATGGTGGTGATGATGTTGATCGATCCCATGATCGACGACGCGCCCATGATGTGGATCGCGAAGATCGTCATGTCCATCCCCATGCCCATCTGGATGGACAGCGGCGGATACATCGTCCAGCCGCCGGCGGCGCCGCCGCCCGGGGCGAACAGCGAGCCGACGAGCAGCATCGCCGCGAACGGCAGCAGCCAGAAGCTCCAGTTGTTCATCCGCGCGAACGCCATGTCCGGCGCGCCGATCATCATCGGAATCATCCAGTTCGCGAATCCGACAGCCGCCGGCATGATCGCGCCGAAAATCATGATGAGCCCGTGCAGCGTCGTCAGCGAGTTGAAGAACTCGGGGTCGACGATCTGCATGCCGGGCTCGAACAGCTCGGCGCGGATGGTCATCGCCATCGTGCCGCCGATGAGGAACATCGTGAACGAGAACCACAGGTACAGCGTGCCGATGTCCTTGTGGTTGGTCGTGGTGATCCAGCGCATGATCCCCTTGGGGTGATAGCCATGCGCATCGTCGTGGCCATGGCCGGCGACGTGATCGTGCGGGACGCTGCTCATCTTGATGGCTCCTCGAATCCTTGACTGTGATCGCGCGCGCCTACTTGCGCTCGGCGAGCACCTGCGCGGGCTGCACGAGCCCTTCGCCGGCCTTGTTGCCCCAGCTATTGCGCGTATACGTGATCGCCGACGCGATGTCGGTGTCGGACAGCGCCTTCCACGAAGGCATGCCGTTGCGGCCGTTCAGCACGACGTCGATCTGTGCGAGGGCGGGGCCCAGCACCACCGGATCGCCGACCAGCGCGGGAATCTTCGCCGCCGCATTGCCGGTGCCGCCCGCCTGGTGGCACGCGGCGCAATTGCCGTTGAACACCTTCTCGCCGCGCGCGTAGAGGGCGGGCTGCGCCCACACCTTGTGCGGATCATCGGCAGCGGTTGCGACCTTCTGCTTCTGGTCGGCCAGCCACTTCGCGTAGTCGTCCTTGGACTTCACTTCGACGACCACCGGCATGAAGCCGTGTTCCTTGCCGCACAATTCGGCGCACTGGCCGCGGTACGTGCCGACTTTTTCCGCGTTGAACCAGGTGTCGCGGACGAAGCCGGGTATGGCGTCCTGCTTGACGCCGAATGCCGGCACCCACCACGAGTGGATGACATCGCCGGCGGTGATCAGCAGTCGAACCCGCGTATCGACGGGCACCACCATCGGGTTGTCGACTTCGAGCAGGTAGTTCGCGTCCTTCGGCTCCTCGTTGTTGATCTGCGCCAGCGGCGTGGTCAGCGTCGAGTAGTAGTCGAAGTTCTGCTCCATGTAGTCGTAGTTCCACTTCCACTGGTAGCCGGTGACCTTGATGGTCATGTCGGGCGCGGAGGTGTCCTTCATTGCGACGATCGTCTTCGTCGCCGGATACGCCATAGCCACGAGAATCAGGAACGGAATCACCGTCCACACGATCTCGACCGTCGTGTTCTCGTGGAACTGTGCCGCCTGGTGGCCCACCGACTTGCGGTGTTTGACGAGCGAGTAGAACATCACGCCGAACACGCCGATGAAGATGACCACGCACACCCAGAAGATGTACAGGTGCAGGTCGAACGTCTGCTGCGCGATCGGCGTGACCGGAGTCTGGAAATTCCACGCCATCTGGGCCACGGCGGCTGCAGGCACGGCGGCCAGCGCCGCCAGACCCGAAATCAAGCTGCGGCGGAGCGCCGCGTGTCGCGTGCTATTGCGAACCATTCTGTCCTCAATGACGTGCTGTTGTTCCGGTGGCTCGTTGCCCATGGCCGCGCCGCCCGTCCGCGCGCGCTGCGGCGGCGTAACGGTGCGACGATCGAGAAAGAGGCGGATGCGACTCGAACACGGGGTTTTCGGGCAATCGGCAGCGTAATGGCACAAGTACGGGCACAACTACGGCGGCATTTCCCGCAGCTCGGGCTTCGCGCGCTACCTTGCTGCAAAGCCGCGAAATGTTAGCACGGATCACGCGCCGGGCGTCTGCGCGGAGCGCGTTTGCCGCGCGCAGCCGGGTGAATGAGCCCCTCACCCTGACCCTCTCCCCACTGCGTGGGGCGAGGGAATCCATGGGCAATCGATGCCCAGCGCCGCGAGCGCCGGCGCGTCGATGTCTCGTTGCGCATACGCAATATCCGCCGCAGGCGCCATCCCGAGTCGCTCGCCGATCGCCGCGATGCTGTCGCCGGCATTGCGCATCGCAGGGTCCACGCGATTGGCGACCCAGCCGGCGAGCGGCACGCCGCGCGCGCGTATGGCCGATGCCGTCAGCAACGCGTGATTGATGCAGCCCAAGCGTACGCCGACCACCAGCACGGCGCCGATGCGCAGGTGCCGCGCCACGTCGAGCATGTCGGCGCGCGTGGAAAGCGGCACCAGTGCGCCGCCCGCGCCTTCGACGACGACGATGTCGACCCGCGCCGCCAGCGCGTGAAAACGGCGCTCGATCAACGCGAGGTCGATCGGCGTCGACGCCATC
>DATCFA010000014.1:0-9148 GCA_036509805.1 Casimicrobiaceae bacterium | reverse complement strand
AAGGTCGAAGCCGGCGTACAGCACCTTCATGTCGTCGAGCGTTGCGATCGACACGCCGGAGTTGCCCACCTTGCCGTAGATGTCGGGACGCGGATCGGGATCGAATCCGTACAGCGTCACCGAATCGAACGCGGTGGACAGCCGCTGCGCCGACATGCCGTCGGCCAGCAGGTGAAAGCGCTTGTTGGTTCGGAAAGGATCGCCTTCGCCGGCGAACATCCGCGTCGGGTCCTCGCCATCCTCGTCACCGCGACGCTTGAACGCGAACACGCCCGCCGTGTAAGGAAAGCTGCCGGGAACGTTCTCGAGCAACTGCCAGCGCAGGATCTCGCCGTCGTCGTCCCAGCGCGGCAGCGCGACCTTCGGCACGCGCGTTCCCGACAGCGTCGTGTAGACCAGGTCGGTGCGCACTTCCTTGCCACGGATCTTCACGACATATTCGTCGCCGCTGTATGCTTTCTTCGTCTGCGGCCACATGTCGAGCAGCTTTTTCGACGACGCGTCGAGCTGGGCATCGCGCGCGTCGATCAGGCGGTCGAGCACCGTGTGTTCGTGCTTGCAATCCGCCGCGGCATCTGCGCGCCCGTCGAGCACCGGGGCCCCGGCAAGCATCTGCCTGCAGCCATCCGTCAGCATCGCCGCCGCCGCTCGCAATTGCTGGCGTTCGCGCGCGGTGCGCGACTGTGCTTCGGCCCATCCGCGATAATCGCGCACGCCCGCCGCGATCTCCGCAAGGTAGCGCGTACGCGCCGGGGGCACGATCGCGTTCTGTCCGGTCGAATGACGGACGTTCGACGCTGCGAGGCGATGCTCGCGCATCGGCAGGCCCTTGTCGGCGAGCCGCGCCGCGAGCGCCTGGTACAGCGCGGTCACGCCGTCGTCGTTGAAGCGCGATGCGATTGTGCCGAACACCGGCATTGCGTCGGGCGCTTCCCTGAAGCGCTCGCGATTGCGCTGGACCTGCTTGCGCACGTCGCGCAGCGCGTCGGCGGCGCCCTTGCGGTCGAACTTGTTGATCGCCACGAAATCGGCGAAGTCGAGCATGTCGATCTTCTCGAGCTGCGACGCGGCGCCGAACTCCGGCGTCATCACGTAGAGCGATACGTCGACATGCGCAACGATCGCCGCGTCACCTTGGCCGATGCCGGAGGTTTCGACGATCACGAGGTCGTAGCCGGCCGCCTTGCACGCATTGATGGCATCGGGAAGCGCGTTGCTGATCTCGCCGCTGGGTGAGTCAAATGAGTTGCGTGTGGCCAGCGAGCGCATGTAGATGCGCCCGGCCGCCGACGGCGACGCGATCGCGTTCATGCGGATGCGGTCGCCCAGCAGTGCACCGCCCGACTTGCGCCGCGACGGGTCGATCGACACGATGGCGATCGAAAGCGCGTCGTCCTGGTCGAGGCGAAAGCGCCGGATCAATTCGTCGGTCAGCGAGCTCTTGCCGGCACCGCCGGTGCCGGTGACGCCGAGCACCGGCGTCTGCGACGCCTGCGCGCGCGTGGCGACGGCGGCACGCAGCGCCGGCGGCGCGGTCCCCGCCTCGAGCACGCTGATGAGCCTCGCCAGCGTCTGCACGCGTTGATTGGCGTCGGCCGCATCGAGACCGGCGATGTCCGGCGGCGCCTGCGCAAAGCCAGCGTCGCAGGCCGCGACCATTTCGTTGATCATTCCCTGCAGGCCGAGCTTCTGGCCGTCTTCGGGCGAGAAGATCCGCGTGACGCCGTAGTCGTGCAGCGCGCGGATTTCATCGGGCACGATGACGCCGCCGCCGCCGCCGAATATCTTGATGTGCGCGCCGCCGCGCTGGCGCAGCAGGTCGAGCATGTACGTGAAGAACTCGACGTGGCCGCCCTGGTACGACGAGATCGCGATCCCGCCGGCATCCTCCTGCAGCGCGCAGGTGACGATCTCCTCGACGGAGCGGTTATGCCCGAGGTGGATCACTTCGCAACCGCTGCCCTGCAGGATGCGCCGCATGATGTTGATCGACGCGTCGTGGCCGTCGAACAGGCTCGCGGCCGTCACGAAGCGCACCTTGTTGACGGGTTTGTAGACGAGCGCCTTGCTGGCGACGGAAAGATCGTTCATCGCGGGATACCTCGGACCTGGAAGCGGGCGGCCGGCCCGCTGGATACCGGAAAATCGAGCTTACGCCGAATGCGCATCAGGCGACGTTATATGACGTTTACGTAAACGTCAATATAAGCTCTTCCGATACATGACGGCGCGTCGATGCAACACCACTGCGCGCCGGGCGCTTCCCGGCTTCCCCGTGCGCATCGATTTCGCGCCGCGCATGCTAGGCTCGCGGCGCAACCGGTCCCGTCATCCGGTTTCTGCACAACGCTCCTTCACGGCATTCGGCGCCCATGCTCCAGGTATTCATCGAAAACTACGGCTACTTCGCGGTATTCATCGGCTGCTTTTTCGAGGGCGAGACCGTGCTCGTGCTCGCGGGCTTCGCCGCACACCTGGGTTACCTGTCGCTGCCGTTGGTGGTGGCCACCGCCGCAGCCGCCGGGTTCTGCGGCGACCAGACATTTTTTGCGCTGGGCAGGCGCTACGGCGCGGGGCTGCGACAGCGCTTTCCGCTGCTGATGCGCGGCGAGCTGCGCGTGCGAAAGCTCGCCGAGCGCTTCGGTGCGTACGCGGCGTTCGGCGTGCGCTTCCTCGTGGGCCTGCGGGTCGCCGGTCCGATCGTCATGGGTGCCGGGCGCATGCCGCTGTGGAAATTCGTCCCCGCCAACGCGCTCGGCGCCCTCACGTGGGGTGTGGTGTTCAGCGCCGCCGGCTATGTGTTCGGTGAAGCGTTTACCAATACGCTGCGGCATGCGCGCCGCTTCGAGGAAATCGCCTTCGCCACGCTGGCGATCGTGGGCATCATCGCGCTCGCGCTGCTGCGCCATCGCGCGAAGCGAACCGTCTGACGCGAGTCGCCGATGCAATGGCTGCGGCTGCCGCCCGCCTCGTCGCTGCTGCCGGGCCTCGTGATGCTGGCGCTCGCGCTGCTCGACATCACGACGCTGCATGAGCTCGCGCCGGCCGACCGCGCGCTTGGCGACGCGCTTTCGCGCATCGATGCGCACAATGTCCGCGCCGACCGCGACATCATCGTCATCGACGTCGACGACCGCTCGCTCGAGGCGATGGCGAGCCCCGCGCATGGCGTCGGCCGTTTTCCATGGCCGCGCGCAGTCTACGGCGAGCTGGTCGATGAATTGCGACGGCAACACGCGCGCGCCATCGTGTTCGACATCGAGCTCTACGAGCGCGACCTGCAGGACCCGCGCAGCGACGCGGTGCTGAACGCGTCGCTCGCCGGCAGCGACAACACGTTCTTTCCGATCAAGATACTGCCGCGGATCGCGCGCGACGAAGGCGTGTGGCTTGCGCAGGTGGCGCCGACGCTTGCGCTCGCGACACGCGCGCCCGTCGATCCGGCCGCGCGCGCGACGCTGCTGCTGCCCGACGTGCTCGACCGGTCGGCGTGGCCGCGCACCGGGCTGATCGACTTCCTCACCGATGCCGACGGCGTCGGACGACGCTACTGGATCGGACGCACGCTCGGTGGCTACGTGATTCCGTCCTTGCCGGCGCGTGTCGCGGGTGCGCTGGGGTTTGCGGTTCCCGCCGTCGATTCGATCCGCCTCGCGTGGATGCGCGGCGGCGATTTCCCGCATCCGCGCGTTGCGTTCGTCGACCTCTACGAGGATATCCAGCGCGGCAAGCGCGAGCGCCCGCGCGACGAATTCAGCGGCAAGATCGTCGTCGTCGGCGCATCGGCGACGCACCTCGGCGACTTCCGTGCGACTCCGGTGGACGCGACGTATCCAGGCGTCGAGATCCTCGCCACGGCGATCGACAACCTGAAGAACGCCCAATGGGTGCGCGAAGCACCGGCATGGCTGCCGGTGGCAATCGCCGTGCTGCTGTTCGTGCCGCTGCTGGTCGCGCAACGGCGGCAGTCTCCACTTCTGCTGATGTTCGCGCTGCTCACCGCGCTGTCGCTCGCGGTCACCGGCGGCGCCTACGCGGCACTGGCCGGTGCGCGGACATTCGTGCCCGCAGGCACGCCGCTGGCGTTCGCATGGGCGTTCTTCGTATTGGCCGCGTTCCGCGCGTACGTCGCCGAGCAGCGCGCGAAGGAGCAGCGCGAGCGCGTGCTGTCGCGCTTCCTCGACGCGCGGCTCGTCAAGCGGCTGGTGGGCGAAGGCATGCGCCTCGAGGACTTCAAAAGCGAGACGCGCACCATCAGCGTGCTCTTTTCCGACATCCGCGGCTTCACCGCACTGGCCGAGACGCGACCTGCCGAAGAAATCGTCGTGCTCCTCAACAGCTACCTGTCGCGGCAATCGGAAACGGTGTTTCGCCACGGCGGCACGCTTGACAAGTTCATCGGCGATGCGATCATGGCCTTCTGGAACGCGCCGACCGACGATCCGCTGCACGCGCAGCATGCGGTCGACTGCGCGGTGGAGATGCTGGAGACGCTCGCGCGCTTCAACGAGGAAACGGCGGCAAGCGCCACGTCGCTCGATATCGGCGTTGGCGTACATACGGGCCCGGCGGTCGTGGGATTCGTCGGTTCGTCGCGCAAGCTCGAATATACCGCCATCGGTGACACGGTGAATCTCGCGAGCCGCATCGAAGGCGAAACACGGGGTCGCGCACGCATCCTGCTATCGGCGGCGACGCGCGAGCTTGTCGCAACGCGTGCCTTCAGCGAAGTCGCCGTCGTCAACGTCAAGGGCCGCACGCAATCGGTACGCCTTTACACACCGGAAGGCACGCAATGAAAACTGTCGTCGCTGCACTCGCTGCATTGCTCGCGCTGGCCGCGCACGGCGCACTGGCCGATTCCGCGGTGACGATACGCGCCGTCGATCTCAAGGCGCATCCTGCGTCAGACGCGAAGACCGTCACGTCGCTGCCGGCCGAAGCGACAGTGAATGTCGTCACACGGCAAGGGGCGTGGGTCGAGCTCAAGTCCGGCCGCGCGACCGGTTGGGCGAAACTGTTCGACATCCGCGATGCGCAGGCGGGCACCGGCGCGCGCGGCAAGAACGGTTCGGGCATCGCCGACGCGCTCGGCCTCGCGATGGGCACGCGCGGCTCGAGCGTCACCACCGGCGTGCGCGGACTCGACGCCGACATGCTTGCGCGCGCCACGCCCAATGCGCAGGAGTACGCGAAACTGGCGGGCTACGCGCGCAGCCGCGAGCAGGCCGACGCGTTCGCGAAGTCGGGCCGCTTGCGCGCGCGCGACGTGAGCGAACTCGGAAGCGCATCGAAGAGCGCGGCAGGAGGTGCGCAATGAACCGCTGCCGGCGTTTGGGTTTCGCTGCGGTCGTTATCGCAGTCGCGCTGCTCCCGGCCGGCTGCGGCACGCCGGGGTCCTCGCAACCGGCAACCGGCAGCGACATTGCGCGCTCGGTGCTCGGCGGCTTCTCGCTGGGCGGCATCAATGTCGGTGCGGCGGCGAGTGCCGCGACGCACGCCGCCGATGCCTATCGCGATATTCCCGAGTCGGAAGAAATCGCGATGGGCAAGGACATCGCCGCCGGCCTGCTCGGCGCAGCGCCCCTCGTGCGCTCGTCCCAACAGGAGATCTACGTCAACAACCTCGGCCGCTGGCTCGCGCTGCATTCGAGCCGTCCCGACCTGCCGTGGCATTTCGGCATCCTCGACACCGACACGATCAACGCGTTCGCAACGCCCGGCGGCAACGTTTTCGTGTCGCGCGGGCTCCTTCTGCGCGTGCACAGCGAAAGCGAGCTGGCCGGCGTGCTGGCGCACGAGATTTCGCACGTTGCGCTCAAGCATCAGCTGGCTGATATCCAGAAGAATGCGCAGAAGAACCTCGCCCTCGACCTGGCGTCGATGAAAAGCGGCGGGCTGGCCGGAGAAGCGGCACGCGCCGTTGCGCGCGTCGGTCTCGAGAGCTATGTGCGCGGACTGTCGCGCGACGACGAGCTTGCCGCCGACCGCATGGGGGTCGTCATCGCGGCGCGCGCGGGTTACGAGCCCTACGGGCTGGTCGCCGTGCTGCAGTCGCTGGAGGCCCTCCCCGAGCAGGAAGCCGGGCAAAGCCTGCTGCTGAAAACGCATCCGTCACCCGCCGACCGCATTGCGGCGCTGCAGGCCGCGATGCCGCCGGTGTTCGAGACGTACGCGACGCCCAATCCGGCGCTGGCGCGCTACGCCAGGGTGTTCCCTGCACGCAAGTAACGCTGTCACGGCCGACAGGCCCGACGTTTCGACGTTGGCTGCGGCTCGCGGGTCGGGGCCGCGCGGGCGCCCACGCTGAACGAAGTCGTGCCGCGACGGTCTTGCATACTCCGCCCAATCCCTTTTCCGGTTCCCATCCATGTTTGCACGATCATTCACCTGCGCGGTGCTGTTCGCGTTCTGCGCGGCTGCCGCCGCCGCGATGCCCGCCGGCATCACGCAGGGGCCCGAAGTCGAAGGGGTCACGCAGTACCAGCTCGGCAACGGCCTCAAGGTCGTGCTGTTTCCCGACGCCACCAAGCCGACGACGACGGTCAACGTCGTCTACCTGGTGGGCTCGCGATTCGAAAGCTACGGCGAGACCGGGATGGCGCACCTGCTCGAGCACATGCTGTTCAAGGGCACGCCGTCGATCCCCAGCGTATTCGCCGAGCTCGGCAAGCGCGGGATGCGCGCCAACGCCAACACGTCGCTCGATCGCACGCAATTCTTCGAATCGTTCGCCGCGTCGGACGCCGACCTCGACTGGGCGTTGCGCATGGAGTCGGAGCGGATGACGCGCTCGACGTTCACCAAGGCCGAGCTCGACAAGGAAATGACGGTCGTGCGCAACGAGTTCGAGAGGGGCGAGAACGACCCCAGCAACGTGCTGTCGCAACGGATGCAGTCGGTGGCGTTCGACTGGCACAACTACGGCCACAGCACCATCGGCGCGCGCTCGGACATCGAGAACGTGCCGTTCGCCAGCCTGCGCGCTTTTTACACGAAGTACTATCAGCCGGACAACGCCGTGCTGGTAGTCGCCGGCAAGTTCGATCCCGACGCCACGCTCGCGCGCATCGCCAAGTACTTCGGTCCGCTGCCGAAGCCCATACGCGTGCTGCCGAAGCAGTACACGGTCGAGCCGGTGCAGGATGGCGAGCGCACGGTGACCATCCGCCGCGTCGGCAGTGTGCAACTGGTCTCGGCGCTGTTCCGCGCGCCTGCCGGTTCCGCGGTTGACGGCACGGCGATGGCGGCGCTGGCGGCGATCATGACCGTTGAGCCGGCCGGCCGCCTCTACAAGTCGCTGGTCGAAACACACAAGGCGACCGGCGTCGATGGTTATTTCTTCGCGTTGCACGACCCGGGCCTGGTGGAGTTCGAGGCGCAGCTGCAATTGAGCGACGCCGTCGCACCGGCGCGTGATGCGCTCATCGCCACGCTGACCGGCGTCAAGGACGCGCCCATCACCGCCGCCGAGCTCGACCGGGTGCGCGCGAAGGAAATCAAGAACTTCGACGAAACGATCAACGATCCGCAACGCTTTGCGCTGCGCATCGCCGAGTACATCGCACAGGGCGACTGGCGCCTCTTTTTCATCGACCGTGATCGCTGGCGTGCATTGACGCCGGCTGACGTGACGCGCGTCGCCAGCGAGTATTTCAAGGTGGCGAACATGACGCTGGGAGAATTCATCCCCGATGCCAAGCCCGATCGCGCACCGTTGCCGCCGCCGGTCGATGTCGCGGCGGCCGTCGACAACTACAAGGGAAGCGCCGCGGTTGCCGCCGGAGAAGCGTTCGACCCGTCGATCGCCAACCTCGAGGCACGCACGCAGCGCTTCACGCTGCCCAACGGGATGCGAGTCGCGCTGTTGCCGCGCAAGACCCGTGGTGCCACGGTCGACGTGCAGATGCGGATGAACTACGGCGACGAGAAGTCGCTGTTCGGGCAGGGGACGCTCGCGTCGGCCACCGCGGCCATGCTGTCGCGCGGCACGGCGAAACACGATCGGCAGGCATTCAACGACGCGTTCGACGCGATGCTGGCGAAGCTGTCGTTCGCAGGCGATGGACAGGTCGTATCGGTGAGCGCGCAAACGGTGCGCGCGCACCTGGACGGGCTGTTGTCGCTGACCGCCGAGGCGCTCGCGACTCCAACGTTCCCGGCGGCGGAATTCGACAGCCTGCAGCGCGAATGGCTGTCGGACATCGAGCAGGGACGCACCGATCCGCAAGCCATCGCGCAACGCGCACTCGCGCGCGTCAACAATCCCTACCCGCGCGGCGACCTGCGCTACGCATCGACGATCGACGAGGATATCGCCGACGTCAAGGCGCTGACGCCCGCCGACATGAAGGCGTTCCACGACAAATTCTATGGCGCGTCGCACGCCGAAGTGGCGATCGTCGGCGATTTCAATCCGGTGGCCGTGCGTGCGCAACTGACCGCGCTGTTCAGCGACTGGACGTCCGCGGCGCCGTACACGCGCGTCGCGCAACCGATGATCCCGAACAAACCCGCGTCGATCATGCTCGAAACGCCCGACAAGGCGAATGCGACGATGCAGGGCGCGCTCGCCGTACCGGTCAACGACCAGTCGCAGGATTTCGCCGCGCTGGTGGTTGCATCGCGCGCGCTCGGCGGCTCGGCGGATTCGCGGATGTTCATGCGCGTGCGCGTGAAGGACGGCCTTGCGTACGATGTCGGCATCGCGCTCGAGCCTGCGAGCATCGATCTCAACTCGACGCTCGACTATTACGCGATCTACGCGCCGCAGAATCGCGCGCACGTCGAATCCGACTTCAGCGAGGAGCTCGCGCGCGCGTTGCAGGGCGGCTTCACTGCCGCGGAGGTCGCAAGCTCCGGCAAGGCATTGATCGAACAGCGTACGCGTGCGCGCGCGCAGGACGCCGTGCTGGCTGCTTCGCTGACGCACCAGCTATGGCTCGACAGGACGTGGAGCGAATCGGCGAAACTCGACGCGGCGATTGCCGCAGTGAGCGTGGACGACGCGAACGCCGCGTTGCGCAAGTACGTCCACCCGGGCGAAATCGCGTACGTCTATGCAGGGGATTTCGCGAAGAAGTGAGTCGAGCAGGTACCATAGGAACTCCCCGCCGCTGTCTCCAAGTGTCCCGTTGACTACCCGTTC
>DATCFA010000013.1:0-5613 GCA_036509805.1 Casimicrobiaceae bacterium | reverse complement strand
GCGACGGCGTACGACGCGGTCTATCGCGTGACCGGCGGCATTCCGCGGCGCATCAACGCCGTTTGTGATCGCGTGCTGCTGGCGGGTTATCTCGGTGGCAAATCGAGCTTCGATCAGCAGGATGTGCAGGACGTGGCGCGCGAGATCAGCGAGGAGACTTTTTCGGGACCGGTTCCCGCCGAGCCGCCGGCCGAGCAGCCGCCGCCCGCGGATTCGAATGCAGTGAGGGCGGTCATCGATTCGCCGCTGCCGTTGCGTGCCGATATCGAGCTCGACAGCAAAACCGCCGGCGAGGCTTCGCGGCTGATCGCCGGACTGCAGGCGAGCGAAGTCGACGAGCGTTTGACGCGTCTCGAGCGCCAGGCCGCGGCGACGTTGACGCTGCTGCAGCAACTGCTCGATGGCATTCGTTCGCGGCCTTCCGAGCCGGGCAGCCCGTCATGACACGCGACGATTCGGGCGCGGAAATGTCGCCCATCCTGTGTGTCGTCGGCGCGCGCCCGAATTTCATGAAAATGGCGCCCATCCTGCGCGCGTTCGCCGCGTCGCAGCAGCACCTGCCGGCGCTGCTCGTGCATACCGGGCAGCACTATGACGCGGCGATGAGCGACCAGTTGTTCGTCGCGCTGCAACTGCCGCAGCCCGACATCAACCTCGAGGTTGGTTCCGGCAGCCACGCGGTGCAAACCGCCGAAGTCATGCGGCGCTTCGAGCCCGTGGTCGACCAGTACGCGCCTTCGTGCGTGCTGGTGGTGGGCGACGTCAACTCGACGCTCGCCTGCAGCCTGGTCGCGGTGAAGAAAGGGATCCCGGTCGTGCACGTCGAAGCCGGCTTGCGCAGCTTCGATCGCGCGATGCCCGAGGAAATCAACCGCGTGCTGACCGACCAGATCACCGACCTCCTCTACATCACCGAGCGTTCCGCGCGCGACAACCTGCTGCGCGAAGGCATTGCGGCGGAGCGTATCCGCTTCGTCGGCAACGTGATGATCGACTCGCTGCTCGCCCATCGCGCGCGCGCGGTCGCACCGGCGCAGACGCTGCAGCGCGCCAACGCAAACGCAAGCCTTGTCGGCGGGCCGCAAGGCTACGGCGTGGTGACGTTGCATCGGCCGTCCAACGTCGACGATGCCGCGACGCTCGAGGCGCTGCTGCGCGTGCTGTGCGAAGTCGCCGCGCGCCTGCCGCTGATATTCGCGTTGCATCCGCGCACACGCGCCAACATCGACCGCGCGGGATTGTCGGGATTGCTCGCGGCCGCGCGCGTCGCCGTGCTGCCGCCGCAAGGGTATCTCGAAATGCTGGGGCTGATGGCGGGTGCGGCGGTGGTGCTGACCGATTCCGGCGGCATCCAGGAGGAAACCACGGCGCTCGGCATTCCCTGCCTGACGTTGCGCGAGAACACCGAGCGGCCGATCACCGTCGACCAGGGCACCAATACGCTGGTCGCGCGCGATCGCGACGCAATCCTGCGCGGCGTCGACGAGATTCTCGCGACCGGCGGCAAACGCGGGCGCGTGCCCGAAGGTTGGGACGGCCGGGCGGCCGAGCGCATTGCCGAGGACCTGGGCGGGTGGCTGCGGGCGCGGCACGCGGCCACCGGGGGACGCGCATGACGGACACCATCGCGCCGCCCGCGCCGTTCGCGGTCCCCGCCGAGCCGTTCGCCATGTCGGCCGTGACCGGCACCGTCAACGCGCTGACGATCGACGTCGAGGACTATTTCCAGGTCTCCGCGTTCGCACCCTATATTCCGCGCAGCGAGTGGGACACGCGCGATTGTCGCGTCGAGCGCAATATCGACGTCATCCTCGGGATGCTGGCCGAAAGCGGCGTGAGCGCGACGTTCTTCACGCTCGGCTGGATCGCCGAACGCTATCCGCAGGTCGTGCGGCGAATCGTCGATGCGGGTCACGAACTGGCGAGCCATGGTTTCGGCCACAAGCGCGCCACCGAACAGGGCGAGGAGCTCTTTCTCGCGGACATCCGCCTCGCCAAGATAGTGCTCGAAGACATCAGCGGGCGCGAAGTCGTCGGTTATCGCGCGCCGAGCTTCTCGGTGGGTAAATCCAATCCGTGGGCGTTCGATTGCATCGCGCAGGCGGGATATCGCTACAGCTCGAGCGTCTATCCGATCCGCCACGACCATTACGGCATGCCCGATTCGCCGCGCTTCGCCCATGAGGTGCGACCCGGCCTGGTCGAAGTACCGGTGACGACGATGCGCATGTTCGATCGCAACTGGCCCGCGGGCGGTGGCGGCTACTTCCGGCTGATGCCCTACGCGATGTCGCGCTGGATGCTGCGCCGTGTCAACGACCGCGACCGCGCGTCGGCAATTTTCTATTTCCATCCCTGGGAGCTCGACGCCGCGCAGCCGCGCATTCCCGGAATCGATGCCAAGACGCGCTTTCGTCATTACCTCAACCTGACGCGCATGCAGACGCGGCTGCACCGGTTGTTGCGCGATTTCAACTGGGGACGCGCCGACCACGTGTTCCTGGCGGGGACGCCGCGCCGAGCGGACATGGACATGACCATGGCCATGGCTACGACAATGACGGGCGACCCGTTGCCATGAAGCATTTCCATTCCGAGCAAGGGTTGCAAGCCGTCGATGCCGGCGCGCTGCGCGTGGCTACACTGGTCCGCGGCGACGCTGTCGCGGCAGCGCGCTGGGACGCATTCGTCATGGATTGTCCCGACGCGACGTTCTTCCATCGCGCCGGATGGCAGCAGGTGATCGCCGGCGTGTTCGGCCACGCGACGTACTTCCTGTACGCGGAACGCAACGGCGCCATCGAGGGTTTGCTGCCGCTCGCGCGAATCCGCAGCCACTTGTTCGGCGACTCGCTGGCGTCGCTGCCGTTCGCGGTCTACGGCGGCGTTGCTGCCAGCACCGCGGACGCCGGCGACGCACTCGAGGCCGAAGCCCAGCGCCTCGCGCAAGAGCTTGGCGTCGACCACCTCGAATTGCGCAACCTGCGGCAGCGCCATGCGCACTGGCCGACGCAGGATCTCTACGTGACCTTCCGCAAGGCGCTATCGCCCGAAGTCGAGCAGAACATGCAGGCCATTCCGCGCAAGCAGCGCGCGATGGTGCGCAAGGGCATCAAGAATGGCCTGACGAGCACCATCGATGCCACGGCCGAGCGCTTTTTCGCGCTGTACGCCGACAACGTTCACCGGCACGGCACGCCGGCATTGCCGCGACGTTATTTCGAGACGCTGCAGCGGGTATTCGGCGATGACTGCGAGCTTTTGACCGTCGAGGCGCCCGGCGGCAAGCCGCTGTCGAGCGTGCTCACGTTCTATTTTCGCGACGAGGTGTTGCCGTATTACGCCGGGGATGATTTTGCCGCGCGCGAGCTCGCCGCCAACGACTTCAAGTACTGGGAACTGATGCGCCGCGCCTGCGAGCGTGGCTGCAAGCTGTTCGACTACGGGCGCAGCAAGCGCGACACGGGAACGTTCGCGTTCAAGAAGAACTGGGGCTTCGAGCCGCAGTCGCTGCACTACGAATACCGGCTGTACAAGCGCGACTCGATTCCGCAGAACAACCCGATGAATCCGAAATACCGCGCGTTCATCGCGCTGTGGCGGCGCATGCCGCTGGGGCTCGCCAATCGCCTTGGGCCGCTGATCGTGCGCAGCCTCGGATGAACCTGCGATGAAAGTCGACGCCTGAATGGCCTCCCGGGTGCTGCACCAGCGAATACCCGCGGGGCGCGCGGTCGCGGTCGCAGTCGATACGCCGCCCGCAGCACCCGCATCGGCGCGTGCTGCGTGGCGCCACGCGCTTCCGGCGCTGGTGCTGGTCATCGTCTGGATCCTCGCGTGGTACGCATCGACCGCGATGGGGATGGTGCGGATCTGGTCGAATTCGGAAACCTTCGCGCACGGATTCGTGGTTCCGCCGATCGTGCTGTGGCTGATCTGGCGCCGACGCGCTGATCTTGCACAACGGGTGCCGCAGCCGGCGCTGTGGGGACTGGCGCCGCTCGCCATTGCCGGGCTCGCGTGGCTGGCCGGGCGCCTCGGCGAGGTAAACGCGCTCGCGCAACTGGCGATGACGGCGATGATCGTGCTCGCGGTGCCCGCGGTACTGGGTGTGCGTATCGCGCGCCGGCTGATGTTTCCACTCGCGTTCCTGTTCTTCGCGGTGCCGATCGGCGATTTCGTGCTGCCGGTGCTGATGGACTGGACCGCCAACTTCACCGTGGCGGCGCTGCGTGCCAGCGGCATCCCCGTGTATCGCGAAGGCCTGATGTTCATCATCCCCAGCGGCGCATGGTCGGTGATCGAAGCCTGCAGCGGTGTGCGCTACCTGATCGCGTCGCTGATGGTCGGGACACTGTTCGCCTACCTGTCGTACCGCTCGAACCGGCGGCGCTGGCTGTTCGTCGGCTTCGCCATCCTGGTGCCGATCATCGCGAACTGGGTGCGCGCGTATTTGATCGTGCTGCTGGGTCACCTTTTGGGCAACCGGCTGGCCGTCGGCGTCGATCACATCATCTACGGCTGGTTGTTCTTCGGCTTCGTGATCACGCTGATGTTCTGGATCGGCGGCCGCTGGCGCGAGGACGACCCGCCCGGCGCGCATGCCGGCGGCGGCACAGCTCGATCAGCGGCGGGCACGGCGGTCGCGGCGAGCAGCGTGCGCGCGTCTCGCTTCTGGGCGGTCGCGGCAGGTGCGATGCTGGTGAGCGTGCTTTTTCCGCTGGCGCAATCGCGATTCGATGCGGCCGACGCCGCGGCCTCGGTCCAGCTCCAAGCGGTTGCACCGGCGGCCGGCTGGAACCTCGCGCTGGGAGGGCTCACATCATGGCGGCCGGTGTTCGGGGGCGCGTCGGCGACCTTCGACGGTCGTTTCATCCGCGGCAGCGAGGCAGTCGGCTTTTATGTCGCTTACTACCGCGACCAGGATTCGTTGCGCAAGCTGGTGAGTTCGAGCAACGTACTTGTGCGCAGCACCGACCCGGTGTGGCGGCAGGTCGCGACCGGCTCGACCGGCGAAGTCATCGTCGGCGACACGCCCATGACCATGGCCACCGCCGAGATCGTCCGTGACAGTCGCGAGCGCCTGGTGGCGTGCAAGTTCTACTGGATCGACGGCAAGCTGACCACCCACGATTACCTCGCCAAGCTGTATACCGCCTGGGCGCGACTGCGCAACGGTCGCGATGACTCGGCCGCGGTGGTGGTGTACGTGCGTGTCGATGACGCGAAGGTGGCAACCACGGCGGCGATCGCGCCGCTGCAATCGCTGCTGCGCGAGCAGGGTGCTGCGATCATCGCCGCACTCGTGGCCACGAGGCAAATGCGATGACCGCGGATTCGCGACCGCTGGTCGTGCATGTGATGCACGCATTCGACGTTGGCGGCCTCGAGAACGGCGTGGTCAATCTCATCAATCATCTTCCGCGCGACAGCTACCGCCATGCGGTCGTTGCACTGACGCGCGTGACCGACTTTCGCAAGCGCGTGCTTCGCGACGACGTGACGTTCGTTGCGCTCGACAAGCCGCCGGGCCACGCGGTGCGTCTTTATCCGCGGCTTTACCGGCTGTTCCGCGAATTGCGACCGGCCATCGTTCACACGCGCAATCTCGCC
>DATCFA010000012.1:0-3794 GCA_036509805.1 Casimicrobiaceae bacterium | reverse complement strand
CGCCGATATCGACGTCGGCGAATTGCCGTGGGGTGTCGCCGCGCGGTGATGGCGGCGCACAGCATCCGCGCAATAGCGACGGCACGTTTGCGCGCGCCGCGTTGCGTGTACGCAAACACATGAGCATTCGCTCGCTACCGCGGCGCCGCGCGCTGCGCGCGCTGGCGACACTGGCGGCATGGCCTGCGACGCGCGCGGGTCTTGCGCAGCAGCCGCCGCCGGCGGCCGACCTCTGCGCCAACGGCACGACATTCGACACGCCGCTCGCGCGTCCGGGCACCAGCGGGTTCATGGGGTACTACACGATCGACAGCGCATTCGACCTGCGCGCAGGCGCGGTCGCGGGCGGCCCGGCGCCGCTCGCCTACTCGATCACCGGCAACGGGGCGCAATGGCATTCGCCGATCCTCGTCGCGGAAACCGGCACGCGCGTGCGCGCGACGCTGACCAACGCGCTCGACGAACCCACGATCGTCCATTGGCACGGGCTGACGATCGACAGCGCGAACGACGGCAATGGCGATACGCTGGCGATGCCCGGTGCGCACTTCGATTATGCATTCGCGTTGCGCAATCGCGCCGGCGTTTACTGGTACCACCCGCATCCTCAAGGGCTCACCGCGGGTCAGATCCAGTGCGGCTTGTTCGGCGTGCTGCTGGTCGACGACGCCGAAGACCGCGCGCTCGGCAAGGCGCTGGCCACGCGCCGCGGCGATACCGACCTCGTGCTGGCGCTGTCGGACCGCCGTGCGTCCGCGCGCGGCGGATACGCGCCTTCGGCCGCCGACCGCGTGGGCGGCTACCTCGGCGACGAGATGCTCGTCAATGGAACGCCACGCGCGTGGCTCGATGTCGGGTCGCGCGGCTACCGGCTGCGCGTGCTCAACGCGAGCAACGCGCGGACATTTCGCCTCGCGTTTCGCGGCGACGACGGCAAGCTCCTGGCGTTTACGCTGCTCGGCACCGACGGCGGGCTGCTCGCGCAGCCGCTCGCCTGCCGTGAACTCTTCCTCGCCAGCGCCGAGCGTATCGACGTGTGGGTGGATTTCGCGGGACGCGCGACCGGCGACTCGGTCGTGCTCGAATCGCTGGCGTTCGATCCGATGCATGGCGAAGCGCATGGCGGCAGCCACGCGCCGGTACCGGACGCGGCCGATCCGCATGCGGGACATGGAGATGCGCCGCACGTGGGGCCCAGCGATGCGCCGCACGCGGCGGGGGGCGACGGGCCGCACGCAGCGCAGGGCGTCGCGACAACGTCGGCCATCGGCGACGGCGCGCGGCTCTCGCTGCTGCAATTCCGCATCCGCCAGCGCGTCGCCGCCACGCCGGCGCCGCCGCCCACGCTGTCGGCGCTCGCCGCACCGCGCGTCGGCGGCGATGACGCCGTGCCTTTCAGGCTGTCGTTCGCCAAGTCACGCTGGCGGATCAACGACCGCGTGTTCGACATGCAGGGCGAGCCGCTGCTCGTGCCGCGCAACAGCGTGCAGACGTGGCTGCTGCGCAACTACTACACGAGCATGCCGCACGCGATGCACCTGCACGGGTTTTCGATGCGCGTGCTCGCGCGCGAGACGAGCCCCGATTTCCTTGCACCGCTGGCGCTCGACGCCAGCGGCCGGCTGGCCACCGACCTGGGCGTCAAGGACACGGTGCTCGTGTGGCCGGGTGAATCGGTGCGCGTGTCGATCGACTTCGCGTGCGCGTTTCCCGGTCCGCAGGACTACCTGCTGCACTGCCATAACCTCGAGCACGAGGATGGCGGGATGATGCTGCGCATACGCGTCGTCTGAAGACCGCGCTTCAGTCGGCGGCCCCCGGCGCGGGCGGCGCTGCGGCAAGCGGCACATCGAAGCCCGTGACGCGCGGCAATGCGAGCACCGTCACCAGCGTGGCGACGGCGATCACCGACATCGCGAGCAGCAGCGTTTCAAAGCCGCCTGCCTTGACTACGGGCCCGAGCAGCCAGACGGCGACGGAACTCACGCCGAACGAAACCGTCAGCCGCATGCCCGTCACCCGCGAGCGCATGCGGTCGTCGACGTAGCGGACGATCATCGCGTCGGTGAACGGGATCGCGCCGAACACCGCGATCATGAAGGCGATCATCAATGCGTAGAGCGCCCAGCCCTGCGCGGACGCCGCGAGCCAGAACAGCGGCGGCTGCACGGCGACGATACCGGCATACAGGTACTTGAGCGGCACGCGGTCAATCAGCGCACCCACGACCACCTGTGCGAACGACGCGACCAGGTAGACGCCGGCCAGCAACACGCCGAGCCGCGCCGGGTCATCGACGATGCCGTCGAAGCGCTCACGCAACAGTTCGCCGTTGCCGTTGGTGGTGAAGTTGAACAGCAGGCTCGCGGTGATCGACGCCAGCGTGATGACGAAGAAAACGCGCGCAAAGAGTCCTGCCGGCAGCGCAATGGACGTCTGCTTGCGCCGTGACGGAGGTTCGGTCTCCGCCGGCGTCACGCGCGCGAACAGGCAACCGCAGCCGATCGCGACAAGACCGGGCACGACGAACGCCGCCCGCCAGCCGACGTACTTGACCAGATAGCCGGTGACGATGGCGGCGGCGGCGACGCCCAGGTTGCCGGCAAGCCCGTTGACGCCGATCGTGCGTCCCGGACGCAGGCTGTGACGCACCAGCATCGGAATGCCGACCGGATGGTAGATCGCCGCAAACGCGCCGAGCACGCCGAGGGCGAATGCGAGCTGCCATACGTTGCGTGTGCACGCGACCAGCAGCGCCGACGCGCCGAGCCCGAAGAAGAACACCAGCATCATCCGCCGGCGTCCCCAATGGTCGCCGAGCTTGCCGGCGGGCAGCGATCCGAGGCCGTACAACGCGAAAGCGCCGACGCCGAACGGCATCAGGTCTTCCCAGCGACCGATGCCGAAATCCGACGCAATCGCGCCGACGGCCGCGGCGAATATCAGCAGGAACAGATGATCGAGCGCGTGCGCGACATTGAGCAGCACGGCGGTGGGACGCGGCGTCATCGGCGAAGTCTACCGCAGCGCTCGCGCGCGCCTGCGCGCGTTGGCGTGCCGAGCACCCTAGTCCGCCGCCAGCTTTTGCAGCCCCGCCGCCACCGCGTCCGGAACGTCGACGCCGTGAGTCGCGGCGGCCGCCGCGAGCGCGCGCCGGCGCTCGCCCGGAAGGCGCACGCCGTCGTCGGCCAGCATTGCGGCCACCAGCGTCTCGACCCGCTCGAAATACACATCGATGCCGGCGAGCGCGCCCGGATCGACGACGACGAACGCCTGGCCGAGGCGCGGGCGATTGCCTTCGTCGACGAAGAAGCTCGTCGCCTCGAAGCCGAGTGCCGCACCCGTCAGCGACGTCACCAGCAGTTCGACGATCAACGCGAGCATCGCGCCCTTGGCGCCGCCCACAGCGAGCATCGACCCGGCGAGCGCCGCCTTGGCATCGGTGGTCGGCTGGCCGTCGCGATCCAGCGCCCAGCCCAGCGGTATCGGCTGCCCTTCCTTCGCGGCGACCGCGACTTTGCCGCGCGCGACCTCCGACAACGAGAGGTCGATCGACAGCGGTGCCGCGTCGCGTCGCGGAAATACCGCGGCGATCGGGTTGGTGCCGAACAGTGGCGTGCGACCACCTGCGGCCGGCATCGCGGACGGCGAATTGCCGAATGCGAGGCCTACCAGTTGCGCCGCGGCGACGCGTTGCAGATGGTAGGCGGCGACGCCGAAATGATGGCTGTTGGTGACGCCGGCAAACGCGACGCCAGACACGCGCGCACGTACGATCGCCTCGTCGACGGCCA
>DATCFA010000011.1:0-5218 GCA_036509805.1 Casimicrobiaceae bacterium | reverse complement strand
CCGGGCATCGTGCGGAAATAAACCTCGGGCTGGCCGAGCAGCACCATATCGAGGACCGGCACGATCGTGCGTAGCTGCGCCTGCGCGACTGCGGTTCCGACGACACCGCCGGTCGTGCCGACGATGGCGCAGGGCTTGCCGGTCCAACTGCTCTTGCCCCACGGCCGCGATCCCCAGTCGATGGCGTTCTTCAGCACGCCGGGGATCGAGCGGTTGTACTCGGGCGTGACGAACAGCACCGCGTCGGCTGCTTCCACGCGACGCTTCAGTTCCAGCACTGCCGCGGGCGGTTCCTTCCAGAGGTCGTCGTTGTAGAACGGCAGCTCGCTGATCGCCGCGTAGAAGAACGTGAAGCGCGATTGCGCGATCTTTTGCAGCGCCTTCGCGAACTTGAGGTTGATCGATTCGGCGCGCACGCTGCCGACCAGAACGACGATGTTCTTCATGGGAAATTTCCTGCGGATGGTTGGCGCGCGGATGGCGCGCACGGGAAAATCAGTGCTTCGGTATCGTCACCGAGAATACGTCGACGCTGGACGCCTTGCCCTTGAGCTGCACGGGCCCCAGCGCCTCGACGCCGACATCCGCGCCGAGCGATGCGCGGGTCGCCCCGTCGATCAGGATCGACCGCTGCGCAACCTTGGTGTGCGTCTCCAGGCGTGACGCCAAGTTGACCGTGTCGCCGATGCAGGTGTAGGTCGCACGCTTGCTGGTGCCTGCGTAGCCCGCCACCATGTCGCCGGAGGCGATGCCGATGCCGATGGTCACCGGCACCTTGCCGGCGGCGGCGCGCTCGGCGTTGAACATCTCGACGAGCTCGATCATTTCCAGCGCGGCGGCCACGGCGCTGCCGCAATGGTCGGCGATCGGCAGCGGCGCGCCGAAGATCGCCATCAGGCCGTCGCCGATCATCTGGTTGACCACGCCGTCGTGGCTGTTGATGGCGTCGAACATCAACGTGTAGTACGTATTCAGGAGCTCGATCGTTTCTTCCGGCGGCTGCGATTCCACCAGCGGCGTGAAGCCGCGGATGTCGGAGAACATCACCGACGCGTCGACGCGCTTGCCGCCCAGCGAAAAGCCGGACTTCTGCAGGTCCTGCGCGACCTCGGGCGTGGCGAAGCGCCGCACCAGCTCCTTCAACTGGTCGCGCAGCCGCTTCTTTTCCAGCGTCGCATCGATGCGCGCCTTCAGCAACGTCGGATTGACCGGCTTCGACAGGTAGTCGACGGCGCCGAGCTCGATGCAGCGCACGACGCTGTCCACACCTTCGAGCGACGACGTGACGATCACCGGCAGGTCGCGCAACTGCGGGTCGCGGACCAGGGTCTCCAGCACCTGGAAGCCGTTCATTTCCGGCATCTCGATGTCGAGCAGCAACAGGTCGTACGGATCGCGCTTCAGCATCTCGAGCGCGATGCGCCCGTTCTCGGCCAGCGCGACGCTGTGACCCTGCAGCTCCAGGCTGCGCGTCAGCAGCAGCCGGTTGACTTTGTTGTCGTCCACCACCAGCAGGCGGGAAGCGCCGCTGCGCACGTCAGGCATCGCGCAACGCTTTCAGTGCGGTGGCGACGCGCGCGTATTCGGCGTCCAGCGCGTCGAGCGCCTGCGCATTGCCGGCGGTCGCGACGCCGCCGAGCTCCAGCGCCTTCGCCAGCTTGCCCAGCGCCAGCGCGCCGAACGTGTTGCTGTTGGACTTGAGCGAATGCGCGGCGCGACGAAAGCGGTCGGCGTCGTGCGCCGCCAGCGAGCTGCGCAGGTCGGCGTGCATCACCGGCGCTTCGGCGAGGAACGTGTCGATCAGCTCGTCGACGAAGTCGGCGCCGGCGGTCTGCTGCAACGCTTCGAAAGTCGGCAGGTCGATTGCGGCTTCGCTCATCGTCATCGCTCCTTGCGCCCATGCGCGTGGGCAAGCGCTTCCACCAGCCGCTCGACGCGGATCGGCTTGGTCAGGTAGTCGTCCATGCCGGCCTCGATGCACATCTCGCGGTCGCCCTGCATCGCGTTGGCCGTCATCGCGACGATCCGTGGGCGCTCGCCGGCGGCGATGTCCGCGCAGATCTTGCGCGTCGCCTCGAGCCCGTCCATCTCCGGCATCTGCACGTCCATCAATACCACGTCGTACTTTTGCCGCTGCACCGACTCCACCGCTTCGATGCCGTTCGACGCGAGATCGGCGCGGTAGCCCATCTGCTGCAAAAGGCGCAGCGCGAGCTTCTGGTTGACCACGTTGTCCTCGGCCAGCAGGATGCGCAGCGGGTGGCGCGCGGCCATTTCCGGATCGAGCATCGGCTTGACCGCGGGCGCCACGTGCGCGTGCCCGTCCTGCGCGAACAACCCGACCAGCGCGTCGAACAGGTGCGACTGGCGGATGGGCTTGGCGAGGTAGGCGTCGAAAAGGTTCTCATCGCCACCGGTCATTTCGCGGCGTCCGAGCGAGCTGAACAGCACCAGCGGCAGCTTGGGCTGCGTCGCGCGAATCTGCCGCGCCATCGCCACGCCGTCCATTTCGGGCATGTGCATGTCGAGGATCGCGACATCGAATTTCTCTCCATCGGCGAGCCACTTGAGGCCTTCGATCGGCGACGCGCTGGCGCGCGGATGCATGCCCCATTTGCCGGTCTGCAGCGTCAGCACGCGACGGTTGGTGGCGTTGTCGTCGACCACCAGCACGCGCTTGTCCGAAAGCTCGGGCTGCACACCGACGAAATCGCGCGCGCGCGCTTGCGCCATTTCGGCCAGCTCGACCTCGATGCCGAACAGGAACGTCGCCCCGTGGCCCAGGCCCGCGCTTTCCACCCACAGCCTGCCACCCATCAGCTCGCTCAAGCGGCGGCTGATCGCGAGACCGAGGCCGGTGCCGCCGTACTTGCGCGTGGTCGACGAATCGGCTTGCGAGAATGACTGGAACAGCCGCCGCATGCCTTCCGGCGACAGGCCGATGCCGGTGTCGCTGACGGCGAACGTAAGCTCGGCGCGGTTGGCGTCGGTGGCGCGGGAAGTGACCGTCAGCACCACTTCGCCGCGTTCGGTAAACTTCACCGCGTTGCTCAGCAGGTTGAGAATGATCTGGCGCACGCGGGTGACGTCGCCGACCACCGCGGGCGGCACGTCGCCTTCGAACACGTACGCGGTGTCGAGGCGCTTTTCGACCGCCCGCGCGGCCACCAGGTCGAGCGCCGACTCGACGCATTCGCGCACGTCGAACGGGTGCGCCTCGATGTCCATCCGTCCTGCTTCGATCTTGGAGAAGTCGAGGATGTCGTTGATGATCGTCAAAAGCGCATCGCCCGATTCGCGGATGGTCGCGACATAGTCGTGCTGCTCGGCGTCGAGCGTTGTGTCGAGCAAGAGGCCACTCATGCCGATCACCGCGTTCATCGGCGTGCGGATCTCGTGGCTCATCGTCGCCAGGAATGCGCTCTTCGCCTCGTTGGCCGACTCGGCGGCGGCGCGCGCTTCCTGCGCCTCGCGGAACAGCCGCGCGATCTGCAGCGCGACGCCGACATTGGCCGCCAGCGTCGCCAGCAGGCGCTCGTCGTCGTCGGTGTAGATGCGTTCGTGCAGCGTGCTCTGCACGCTGATCACGCCGAGGCTTTCGCCGCCCACCATGATCGGCACGCCGAGGTATGACAGCGAGCGCTGGCCGACGATCTCGGCGCCGAGATTCTTGCTGCGGCGCTCGACGTCGTCGTTGATGATCAGTGACTTGCCGCTCTTCAGGATCCTGCTGGTCAGGCCCTTCCCGTATTGCATCGGCGGAAAGGTTTCGCCGTGCTGGTAGGGAAACTCGATGGTGTCGGTGGCGCGATCGAGCAGCGCGACATACGCGACGTCGGCGCCGAACACGCGGCGTATGGCTTCGCCCACTTCCTGCAGCAGCGTGTTGAGGTCGGTCTGGCCGGCGAGCTGCTGCGACACGGTATTGATCGTCGCCAGCTCGTCGGCGCGCTTTTGTGATTCGGCGAAGAGGCGCGCGTTCTCGATGGCCACCGTCGCCTGCCGCGACAAGCCGACCAGGAAATCGAGCTCGCTGTCGCCGAACGGCACGCCGCCGGTGCGCCACACGGCCATCACGCCCTTGACCTCGTTCTTCGCCAGCAGCGGCGCCACCATCAGGCGCTCGGATTCGGCGTCGTTGCGTTCGGTGCCGGCGATCTGCACGGCGCGCGAGTCGACCCGCGTGTCGTTGATGTACTCGGCCTGACCGCTGGCGGCGAGGGTGCCGATAATGCCGACGCCACTCTGGATGGATGTGTTCTTGATTTCGGCGGCGACGTTGCCGATGGCCACGATGGCGCGAAAGTCGATGCCGCCTTGCTCGGGCAGGAAGATTGCGCTGTTGTCGGCGCCGAGCAGATCCTTTGCATGGTTGGCGATGCGGTCCATCACTGTCGCCAGGTCGAGTGTCGACGAGATGTCGCGGCCGACCTCGGCAATCGCCGCCGTCTCGCGCGTGCGCGCCTGCGTCTCGTCGAGCAGGCGCGCGTTCTCGAGCGCCACGCCCATGCTGGCGGCCACCGTGGAGAGCAGGCGTACTTCGGCGTCGCCGTACGCATTTTCGTGCTGGTAGTCCTCGAGAATGATCGAGCCCAGCACGCGATCACCGCCGAGAATCGGGACCGTCACCGCCGACTTGCTGGCGTCGGTGCCGGGGACGACCGAGATCCCCATTTCCAACGCGTCGTCGAGCGACTTCAGCACGATCGCACTGCGCGTTTCCAGCAGTCGCTGCCACGCGCGGCTGCTGTGGGGCTGGGTCGGTGAAAGCTGCAGCCGCTCGCCGTGCTCGTATTCATACAGGTACAGAATGCGATCGAGCTTCTTGTCGTACCAGCGAATGCCGATGTCGCCGGTGCCGAACACCTCGCGCAGCTTGTCGCCGACCAGGTTGACCACCGCGTTAAAGTCGAGCTCTGCCGCCATGCCCTCCTGGATGCTGTTGATCACCGCCAGCTCGGCGGCACGCTGCTCGGTTTCCTTCAAGAGCCGCTGCGTCTCGTCGAACAGGCGCGCGTTTTCGAGCGCGACGCTCATGCTGTTCGCCAGCGTTTGCAGGAGGCGCACGTCCGATTCGCTGTACGCGTGCTCGCGCTCCATGTTGAACAGGTGGATCAGCCCGCGTGCCTGGTCGCCGACGACCAGCGGCACCATCAGTGCCGACTTTTCCAACTGTGTTCCCGCTATCACATGGCTGGCGTACTTCGACGAGGCCGCT
>DATCFA010000010.1:0-2139 GCA_036509805.1 Casimicrobiaceae bacterium | reverse complement strand
GTACATGACGCCCGACAGCAGCCCGCCGATCAGCACTTCGAAGAAGAATTGCATGCGTCCGGGCTCTTAGCGCGCGACGCCGAGGTAGGCGTCGATGACCGCCTGGTTGTGGCGCAGGTCGGCAGGTGCACCGTCGCCGATCTTGCGGCCGTAGTCGAGCACGACGACGCGGTCGCACAGGTCCATCACCACGCCCATGTCGTGCTCGATCAGCACGATCGTCGTGCCGAACTCGTCGTTGACGTCGACGATGAAGCGGCACATGTCCTGTTTTTCCTCGACGTTCATCCCGGCCATCGGCTCGTCGAGCAACAGCAGCGTCGGCTCGGCGGCGAGCGCACGCGCGAGCTCGACGCGCTTCTGCAGCCCGTACGGCAGCCGCCCCACCGGTGTGCGGCGGATGTGCTGGATCTCCAGGAAGTCGATGATCTCCTCGACCTTCGCGCGGTTGGCGAGCTCCTCGTTGCGCGCGCGCCCGATCCACAGCGCCTGCTCGAGGAAGTTCGCCTTCATCTTCAGGTTGCGGCCGGTCATGATGTTGTCGAGCACCGACATGCCCTTGAACAGCGCGATGTTCTGGAACGTGCGCGCGATGCCGTGCGCCGCCGCGTCGTGCGGGTTCATCTCGTGCCGCGCGACGCCGCGGTACGTGATCGTCCCCTGCTGTGGAAAATACACGCCGTTGATCACATTGAGCATCGAGCTCTTGCCGGCGCCGTTGGGGCCGATGATCGCGCGTATCTCGTGCTCGCGCACGTCGAAGCTGATGCCGGTCAGCGCCTTGACGCCGCCGAACGCGAGCGAGATGTCATCGACCTTCAGCACGACATCGCCGATGGTTCGCGCGCTGCTCATCGGCGCAGCACCTACGCCGCCGCGCGCGCCGCCGACGGCGCGAACGTCCGCGCGTCCGCGATCGGCAGGTCGGCGGCGACGATGCCGCGCCGGCCGTCCTCGAACTTGACCTCGGTCTCAACGTGCTGGACGCCGCAGCCGGCATACAGCGCGTCGACCAGCATCGCGTACTTCTCGGCGATGAATCCGCGCCGGACCTTGCGCGTGCGAGTCAGCTCGTCGTCGTCCGGATCGAGCTCCTTGTGCAGTACCAGGAAACGGCGCACCTGCGAGCCGGCGAGCGCCGGATCGCACGCGAGCTCGGCGTTCACCGTCTCGACGCATTCGCGCACGAGCTGCAGCACCTCGGGCTTCGCCGCGAGGTCGGTATAGCCCGAGTACGCGAGGTTGCGGCGCTCGGCCCAGTTGCCCACCGAGCCCATGTCGATATTGATGAACGCGCACACGTGCTTGCGCCCGTGACCGAACGCGACGGCCTCCTTGATGTGCGCGAAGAACTTGAGCTTGTTCTCGATATAGTTGGGCGCGTACAGCGAGCCGTCGTCGAGCTTGCCCACGTCCTTCGCACGGTCGATGATCTTGAGCTGGCCATCGGCGTCGAAGTAGCCTGCGTCGCCCGTGTGAAAGTAGCCGTCGGCATCGATCGATTCGGCAGTGGCGTCGGGGCGCCGGTAGTACTCGGTCAAAAGCATCGGTCCGCGGACGATCACCTCTCCATCGGCGGCGATCTTCACTTCGACCGCGGGCGCGGGCAATCCGACGGTGTCGAGCTTGACCGCAGCGTCGGGTTGCAGGCACACGTACGCGCAGGTTTCAGTCGAGCCGTAGAACTGCTTCAGGTTGATGCCGATCGAGCGGTAGAAGCGGAACAGATCCGGGCCGATGGCGGCGCCGGCCGTATACGCGACGCGCACGCGGCTCATGCCCAGCACGTTGCGCAGCGGCGCGTAGATCAGCACGTTGCCCAGCCAGTACGCGATGCGCTGGCCGATGGACACCGGCCGCCCATCCAGGATCTCGGCGCCGCAACTGCGCGCAATCGCCACGCACTGGCGATAGAGCCAGCGCTTGGGCGCACTCGCGTCCTCCATGCGGATCGACAGTTGCGTCAACAGGTTCTCGAACACGCGCGGCGGCGCGAAGTAGTACGTCGGGCCGATTTCGCGCAGGTCGGTCATCACCGTGTCGCCCGACTCGGGACAATTGATCGTGAAGCCGGCCACCACCCATTGGGCATACGAAAACAGATGGTCGCCCACCCACGCCATCGGCAGGTACGACAGG
>DATCFA010000009.1:0-3434 GCA_036509805.1 Casimicrobiaceae bacterium | reverse complement strand
GCGCTCGCCAAGGGCTACTTCCAGGAGGAAGGCGCCAACGTCACCGGCATCGTCGCCTCCGAAGGCGGCGGCACGTCGGTGCGCAATGCGATGGCCGGCGTCGCCTACGGCGAAGCCAATCCCGGCGCGATCGCCGTCGCGATCCAGCAGGGCGCCGACATCAAGATCGTCAGTGATAACGTGCTGACGATCGCCGAGTTCGCGTGGCTGGTGAAAAAGGACTCGCCGATCAAGACCATCAAGGATCTCAAGGGCAAGAAGATCGGCTACACCAATCCGCGCTCGACGAGCCAGGCGCTCGACATCCTGATGCTCGCCAAGGCCGGGTTGAAGCCCGAGGACGCAGAGCTCGTGAAGACCGGCGGCTTCGGGCCGATGGTCGCAGCACTCGCGCTCGGCCAGATCGACTGCGCGCCGGTCACCGAGCCCCTGTGGTCGAAGGAGAAGAACAACTACCGCGTGCTGATCACCGGCGCCGAAGCGCTGCCGCCGCTCGACAACGTCGTGGGCATGGCGACGGGTGAAGCGATGCGCACGCGCGGCGACTTCATCCGCGCGGTGATCCGCGCACGCCGCCGCGCCGTCGAGTTCATGATCGCGCATCCGGACGAGGCCGGCGACATCGTGGCGAAGCCGTTCAACATCACACCCGAAGTGGCGCGCAGCGCGGTGCGCAACCTGACGACGAGCATGACCGAGGGCGTCCCTTATTGGGGTCCGGGTGATTTTCACCTCGCCGGCATGAAGCGGATCATCGAGGTCCAGAAAAGCGTCGGCGCGATCACCGGCGACATCGACCTGTCGAAGATCATCACGACGGAATTTCTGCCCGACGACCTGAAGAAGATCAAGTAGCCGCGACGCTCACGCATGTCATCCCCGCACGTCACGCTGCGCGGCGTCAGCAAGCGCTTTCCCGCCAGCGCCGGCGGCAACGCTGTGCATGCGCTCGGCCCGGTGGACCTGGAAATCCGCAAAGGCGAATTCTTCGCCATCGTCGGACCGTCCGGATGCGGCAAGTCAACGCTGCTCGAGCTGATCGCGGGATTGACGTCCGCCAGCGAAGGCAGTGTCGATTTCGAGGGAAAGCCGATCGCCAACGAAATCCCGGACGGTGTCGGCGTCGTGTTCCAGGACGACGCGTGCTTTCCGTGGCTGTCGGTACGCGACAACGTCGCGTTCGGCTTGCGCAACGTCATCGCGGATGACGCCGAAAAATCACGTCGCGTCGGCGCCGCCATCGCGATGATGGGACTGACGGATTTCACGACGAGCTACCCGTCGCAACTGTCCGGCGGCATGCGCCAGCGGGTGTGCATCGCACGCACGCTGGTCTCGCAGCCGCGCCTCATCCTGCTGGACGAGCCTTTCGGCGCGCTCGACCAGCAGACACGCCTCTTGATGGGAGACGAGGTGCTGCGGCTGTGGCGCGAAACCGGCGCCACGGTATTCCTGATTACGCACGCGCTCGACGAAGCGGCGATGCTCGCCGACCGCATCGCCGTGATGTCGGCGCGCCCGGGCAGGGTGATCGACCTCGTCGAAACCAACTGGCCGCGCGAGCGCGACAGCCGCATCGTCGAGCACGTGAACTTCGGCGCGGTGACCAGCCGGCTGTGGAAGGCGCTGCGCGACGAATCGATGAAGACGATGGGGCGCATGTCGTCGTCGCCATGAATCGTGTCAGGGTCTACCAGGTCGGCGTCATCGGCGGATGCGTGCTGATGCTCGAAGCGTTGTGTGTCGGCGGCGTCATCGACAAGATCACGATGCCGCCTCCGCACCGGATCGCGATCGACTTCGTGAAGCTTTTCCTCTCCGCGCGGCTGTGGCCGGAGATCGGCAAGAGCATGGGCAACGTCGTGCTTTCCTTCGTGCTGGCGTATGTCGCCGGCATCGCCATCGGCACGCTGCTGCACGCACATCGCGTCGCACGCGACACGCTCGACCCGCTGTTCGCCACGTACTACGCCATTCCGGTGTTCGCGTTCTACCCGCTGTTCATCGTGATGTTCGGCCTCGGCGACGGACCGCAGGTGCTGATCGGGTTCCTGCTGGCGATCGTCGCCGTCATCGTCACGACACTCAACGGGCTCGATCGTGTTCCCGAAGTGCTGCGCAAGACCGCGCGGATCGCGCGTCTCGGACCGCTACAGACGGCGATGAAAGTGACGTTGCCCTTCTGCGCGCCGTACCTGCTGACCGCCGCCAAGCTCGCGCTCGCGTATGCATTCATCGGCGTCATCGGCTCGGAATTCATCATGGCGCGCAACGGCATGGGCTACGAGATCGGATACGCGTACACGAATTTCGACAATGCGACGATGTATCCGCTGATCCTGCTGATCCTGCTGCTGTCGATCCTGATGAACAGCGGACTGTCGCGCTGGGAAAAGCTGCTGCTCGCGAGGAGGGGATTGCGATGAGCGGTGCTCGCACGCCGGCGCGCAACACGCTCGTCTTGATCGCCGGCATCTTCGTGCTGTGGGAGCTCGCGTATCTCGTCGTCGGCGACGTCGCGCTGCGCTCGCCGCTGCAGACGCTGCGCTTCACCGCCGGCCTGTTGCAAAGCGACTACTTCTGGCCGCACCTCGCCAACACGATGCAGGCTTTCGGCATCGCGCTGGCGATCGCGCTGACGGTCGGGCTCGCGATCGGCTTCACGCTGGGCCTGCACCGGCTTTCCGCCGAAGCGATGGAGCCGATGCTCGTCGCGCTCTACTCGATCCCCAAGATCACGCTCTACCCGATCCTGCTGCTGACGTTCGGGCTCGGCATGTCGGCGAAGGTCGCGTTCGGCGCCATCCACGGCATCATCCCCGTGGCGCTGTTCACGTTGAGCGCGGTGCGTGGCATCCGTCCGATCCTGCTGAAGACCGGCCGCGTGCTGAAGCTGAGTCCACCGGCGATGGTTCGCACGATCCTGTTTCCGGCCGCCGTGCCGGAAATCTTCACCGGTATCCGCGTCGGATTTTCGCTGACACTCATCGGCACCGTACTCGGCGAGATGTTCGCCGCACAGCACGGGCTCGGCTACCTGCTGATGAACGCGATTGGCCTCTACAACATCGACGTCATCATGTCGGTGACGTTCCTGCTGGTGGTGTTCGCGTCGGCCGTCAATGGCGTGTTGCTGGCCATCGATCGCCGGCTGCATTTTCGCGCCTAGCGCGGCGAGGCGTTGGCGCGCGCTCCCAGCGTCGCGTGCGCGGTTCATGCGTGGCGTCGGGCGCAACCCGCGCGCCGCGTTGCACGAATCGACAATGGACACGGTGCGATAATCCCCTATGCGGGAAAGCCCCGTCCGCATTTCATCCGGAAAGAGACCCATGGCCAACCCCATTTACGATGTCGCCGTCGTCGTCGGCAGCCTGCGCAAGGAGTCGTTCAGCCGCAAGATGGCGCTCGCCATCGCCGACCTCGCGCCGCCGTCG
>DATCFA010000008.1:0-5630 GCA_036509805.1 Casimicrobiaceae bacterium | reverse complement strand
GCGCTCGCAGCTGCGCTTTATCACTGCCTCAACCACGCGATGTTCAAGACGCTGCTGTTCCTCGCCACCGGCGCAGTGCTGCACGCGACGCACGAGCGCAGCCTCGGCAAGCTGGGCGGACTGATCCACCGGATGCCATGGGTTGCGTGGCTCGCGCTCGTCGGCACGCTGGCGATCGCCGGGTTGCCGCCGCTCAACGGCTTCGTGTCGGAATGGCTCCTGCTGCAGGCGTTCCTGTTCACGCCGGCGCTGCCGCAAACATTCGTCAACATGCTGGTGCCCATCGCCGCCGGCGCGCTCGTGCTCGCCGTTGCGCTCTCCGCCTATGTGATGGTCAAGTTCTACGGCGTGATCTTCCTCGGTCGCCAGCGCACGTCGAACCTCGCCAGCGCGCACGACGCCGGTCCGTTCGAGCGCGCGGCGCTCGGCTGGCTCGCAGCCGCATGCGTGCTGCTCGGCATTTTCCCGGTAACCGTGATCCGCACGCTCGATCCGGTAAACGCGATGCTCGTCGGCGCGACAATCGGCCACGCGGCTGGCGCCAACTGGCTGCTGCTCGCACCGATCGCGGGCGGTCACGCAACCTACAGCCCGCTGATCGTGCTGGTGGTGATCGTCGCCGTGGTGCTGCTGACGATCCAGGTCGTGCATCGCTGCTACCACGGGCGCATGCGCACGGCGCCGGCGTGGAACTGCGGAGGAGCGGTGCAGACGCCGCGCATGCAGGACACCGCCGAGGGTTTCGGGCAGCCGATACGCCATGTGTTCGAGCCCTTCTTCCGGATGACGCGGCACGTGCCGACGGCATTCGACGCCGATCCGCGATATTCCGTGACGATCGGAGACCCGTTCTGGCAGTGGATCTACGCGCCGGTTGCGCGTGCCACCGAATTCGTCACGCGCGTCGCGGGTCGCGTGCAGCAGGGGCGGATCTCGGTGTACCTGACCTACAGCTTCCTCACGCTGCTCGCGCTGCTGGTCTTCGTCGGATGAACCTCGGCGCATTCGGCTCCCAGCTGCTGCAGCTCGCGATCGCGCTGGCGCTGGCGCCGCTGCTCGTCGGCTGGGTTAACAAGTGCCGCGCGTGGCTGCAGAATAAGTCGGCGCCGCCGCTGATGCTGCCCTACCGAATGCTGCGCAAGCTGTTCATGAAGGACGCGGTTATCGCCGACAACGCGTCTGCGCTGTTTCGCCTGACACCCTACGTGGTGTTCGGCGCAATGTGCTGTGCGGCGGCGATCGTGCCATCGCTGGCCACCGACCTGCCGTTCGCGCGCGCAGCGGACGCGATCGCGCTGGTCGGGCTGTTCGCACTGGCGCGCGTGTTCATGGCGCTGGCGGCGATGGACATCGGCACGGCGTTCGGCTCGCTCGGCGCGCGCCGCGAAATGTTCGTCGGCTTTCTCGCCGAACCCGCGCTACTGATGGTGCTGTTCACCGCGTCGCTGATTTCCGGCTCGACGTCGTTGCCGGCAATCGTCGACACGCTCGCCCACCGCGAGATTGCGATCTATCCGAGCCTCGCGTTCGCCGGCGTAGCGTTCACGATGGTGTCGCTCGCCGAAAATGCGCGCATTCCGGTCGACAATCCGGCCACGCACCTCGAACTGACAATGATCCACGAGTCGATGCTGCTCGAATATTCGGCGCGGCACCTCGCGCTGATCGAATTTTCGTCGGCACTGAAGCTGTTCAACTACTCGTGCATCGGACTCGCGCTTTTCTTCCCTTTCGGCATTGCCGATGGCAGCGACTGGCGCGCGCTGCTGGGGGCGGCGCCGATCCTGGTCGCCAAGCTCCTTTGCGGCGGCGCGGCGCTGGCGCTGATCGAGACGCTGTCGGCCAAGCTGCGGATCTTTCGCGCACCCGAGTTCCTCGGCACGGCGTTCCTGCTCGCCGTGCTGGCGATGCTGGTCAACCTGCTGCTCGGCAGCTGATTCGCATGTCCGTCACTCCGCTCTACGCGCAATTCATTAACCTGCTGGCGGCGCTGCTGCTGCTGCTGGCCTTCGCGATGCTCGCGCAGCGCCGCGTGCTGTCGCTGATCGACCTGTACGCGGCACAGGGACTGGCGCTCGCGATATCAACGGCGATCGTCGCACACGCAACCGCGCAGCCGCACCTGTATTTTTCGGCAGCACTGACTCTGGTGCTCAAGGTGCTGTTGCTGCCGTGGATCCTGTACCGGCTGATCCGCAAGCTCGACGTCAAGTGGGAATTCGAGCAGTTGATCAACATACCGACGACGATGCTGATCGGCCTCGTGCTCGTGGTTTTCGCGTTCAACCTCGCGGTGCCGATTTCACAGCTCGCCCACACGGTGACGCGCGCCACGCTCGGCATCGCGCTGGCGAGCGTGATGCTGTCGTTCTTGATGATGATCACGCGCCGCAAGGCGATTCCGCAGGTGGTCGGCTTCCTGTCGATGGAAAACGGACTGTTCTTCGCCGCGACCAGCGCGACCTACGGCATGCCGATGGTCGTCGAGCTGGGCGTCGCGCTCGACGTGTTGGTCGGCGTGCTGATCCTCGGCGTGTTCTTCTTCCAGATCCGCGAGCAGTTCGACAGTCTCGACCTTTCGCATCTCGAAAAGCTCAAAGAGCATGATTGAAGTCATCGCCGTGCTGTGCCTGCCGCTCGCGGGCGCCATCACGCTGATGCTGGTCGGCGAGCGTGCGTACGCGGGATGGGTGAACGTCGCCGCCAGCTTCCTGACGTTTGCCGCCGCGTCAGCGCTGACGCTGCGTGTGGTCATTGACGGCCCGCTGCTGGTCCTCGACAGGCAATTCCTGGTCGATCCGTTCAACGTCTTCCTGGTGACGCTCACCGCGTTCGTCGGATGGACGACTGCGATGTTCTCGCGTCCGTACATGCGCATCGAGCACGACCACGGGCGCCTGTCGCCCCGGCGCCTGCGGCTCTATCACAGCATGTACCAGCTGTTCAACTTCACGATGTTACTGGCGCTGCTGACCAACAACATGGGCATCCTGTGGGTGGCAATGGAGGCGGCGACGCTCACGACGGTGCTGCTGGTGTCGCTGTACCGCACACCGGCGAGCCTCGAGGCAGCGTGGAAATACTTCATCCTGTGCGGCGTCGGAATCGCGCAGGCGCTGTTCGGCACGATTCTCCTGTATTTCGCCGCGGAAAAGCTGCTCGGGATCGAAGGCGGCGCGCTGTTGTGGACCGAGTTGAACCATGTGAAGGCGAACCTCGAGCCGACGGTGCTGTCGCTATCGTTCGTGTTCCTGCTGGTCGGCTACGGCACCAAGGTCGGGCTCGTGCCGTTGCACAACTGGCTGCCCGATGCGCATGCCGAAGGCCCGACGCCGGTGTCCGCGGTGCTGTCGGGGCTGCTGCTCAACGTCGCCCTCTACGCGGTCGTCCGCTGCAAGGTGCTGGTCGACGGCGCCGTGCACACTGCGTTCGCGCGTGATCTGATGATGGGCTTCGGGTTGCTGTCGGTGGTCTTCGCATCGCTGACGCTGCTGCGCCAGCGCGACGTCAAGCGGCTGTTCGCGTATTCGTCGATCGAGCACATGGGCATCATCACGTTCGCATTCGGCATGGGCGGTCCCATCGCGAACTTCGCGGCGCTGCTGCACATGACGGTGCACTCTCTGACCAAGTCGGCGATCTTTTTTGCCGTCGGCCACGCCGCGCAAAAGGCGGGCTCGCAGATGATCGACGACATACGCGGGCTCGTCACCATCAGCCCGATGCTCGGCTGGGCGCTCGCACTCGGCACCCTGGCGATCCTCGGAATGCCGCCGTCCGGCGTGTTCGCCAGCGAGTTCCTCATCGTGACCACGGCGATGCGTGAACAAGCGTGGGCGACGCCTTTCCTGCTCGTCGCGCTGGTGGTCGCATTCGCCGCGATCCTGTCCAAGGTGCAGCCGATGGTGTTCGGCGACGCGAACATCGCGCGCCTGCCGCATCGCCCGGCCGTCGTCCCCGTCTTCATCCACCTGGCGCTGGTGCTGATGCTCGGGCTGTGGATTCCGCCGTTCCTTGCCCGCTGGTACCAGCAGGCGGCGGCGCTGATCGGATGAGCGCGCCATGAATTTCGGATCGCTTGGACTCGTCGCATCGGCGCAACTCGCATCGATTCCCGCGTGGTGTGCCGCCGTCGGCAGCGGGCAATTGCTGGGCGCCTGTCGCCTCGCATGGGAGCAGGGCGGAAGGCTCGTCGCGCTGTGGATCACCGACGAACGCGATCGCCAGCGCGGGTTCTGCCTGCGCGTGCTGCTGCAGGACACGGACGGCTTGACGCTGCTCGAGCACACGCTGCGCGATGCGTCCGCGCTGTACCCCGACCTGGCGCCGCTTTTCCCGGCCGCGAACCGAATGCAGCGCGCGGCATTCGACTTGACCGGCGTCGCGTCGCAGTCCGACGACCAGCGCCCGTGGCTGTGGATGGCCGCGTGGCCGATCGACCGGTTTCCGCTGCAAATCGACTTCGAGGCGTCGCCGGCGTGGCAAACCGGCGAAGAGCAGTATCCGTTCGTCCGCGTCGCTGGCGACGGCGTGCACGAGATTGCCGTCGGCCCCGTGCATGCCGGCACGATCGAGCCGGGCCACTTCCGCTTGCAGGTCGTCGGCGAAAAACTGCTGCGCCTCGAGGAGCGCTTGGGCTATACGCACAAGGGCATCGAAAAGCGCTTCGAGTCGCTGCGCGTGCACGACGGGCACCGACTCGCTGGCCGCATCTGCGGCGACAGCACGGTCGCGTACGCGTGGGCGTACGCTCAGGCGCTGGAGTCGATTGTGGATATCACGCCGCCGCCTCGCGCGCAATGGCTGCGCGCGCTCGCGCTCGAGCGCGAGCGCCTGGCGAACCATCTCGGCGACTTGGGCGCGCTGGCGAACGACGGCGGCTTCGCCTTCGGGCTCGCGCAGTTCTCGCGCCTGCGCGAAGACATGCTGCGGCGCAGTGCTCGGGCCTTCGGCCATCGGTTGATCATGGATTACGTGGTCCCCGGCGGCGTCGTCATGGACCTGGCGCCCCTGTGCGCCGAAGCGATCGCCGAAGAATGCGAGACCCTCGAGCGCGAGGTTCGCATCCTGCGCGACATTCTCGACGAGCATGCGGGTTTGCAGGACCGCTTCCGCAATTGCGGCCGCGTCACGCCCTTGTTGTGCGCGAAGCTCGGGATGACCGGTCTCGCGGCGCGAGCAAGCGGCGACGCACGCGACCTGCGCGCAGACCACCCTTGCGCACCCTACGACAAGCTCGGCGTGCGCAAGGCCGTGCAGCAAGGCGGCGATGTCGCCGCGCGCGTCGCGGTGCGCTTCGACGAAGTCTTCGAGTCGCTGCGCCTTTCGCGGGCGATACTCGACGCGCTACCGGGCGGTGCGACTACCGCCGCGGTGCCTGCAGATCCGCCGTCACGACTCGCGCTGGGACTGGTTGAAGGCTGGCGCGGACCGGTGCTGGTGGCGCTGGAAACGGGCGCGGACGCAAGCATCCGCCGCTGTCATCCGCACGACCCATCGTGGGCGAACTGGCCCGCGGTGGAACACGCGGCGATGGACAATATCGTCCCCGACTTTCCGCTGATCAACAAATCGTTCAATCTCGCCTACAGCGGGCACGACCTCTGACATGCTGCACATCCTGCTACAAA
>DATCFA010000007.1:0-3150 GCA_036509805.1 Casimicrobiaceae bacterium | reverse complement strand
GGGCCGCCTCGGCTGCTGCAGATCGCCGAGCGTGGCAGGCCGCCGTTCAACGTCACGCATGCGGCCGAGTCGGCGGCGCTCGCCGTGCTGGACGATCGGCCGTTCGCGGCCCATTGCCGGTCGACTTTCCGCACCGAAACTGCGAACTTTCGCTCAGGGCTCGAACTGCTGCACGACTATCGCGTGCGAGGAGGCCACGCCAACATGTTGCTGATCGAACTGCTGCGCGGGCAGACCACGGTGCTCGTCGAGACATTGGCGGCGCACGGGCTGCTGGTCGCCGATGCGGCGTGCTTCGGTGGACTAGGCACGCACGCCGCAATCCGCGTATCGCTGCGAGGGCGCGCGGCAAACATGCGCCTGCTGGCCGCGCTTGAGAGAGCGCATTGAACCAGCCGCGTCCTGCAACTGACGAAGCGTCGCGGCGCAAGCGCCTCATTCGCCGCACATGGACCACGCGCGCGAGCCCGCTGCTGGTGACGCTGGCGGTGCTGCTGCTGTGGGAAGCCGGCGTGCGCGCTGGCGGCGTTCCGGCCTACCTGCTTCCGCCGCCTTCGGCGATCGCGGCGCGAATGGTCAAGGACTATCGGCTGCTGGCGCTCAATACCTGGGTCACCGGCGGCGAAGTCCTGGCCGGATTCGCGTTGGCCATTGTCGTCAGCATTCCGCTTGCAGCGGTGCTCGCGCAATTTCGCGTCGTCGAGAACGCGCTGTATCCGATCCTCGTCGCGTCGCAGACCGTACCGAAGGTGGCGATCGCCCCCATCCTGGTCGTCTGGTTCGGCTTCGGCCTGCTCCCCAAGATGCTGATTGCGTTCCTGATCTGTTTTTTTCCGATCGTCGTCGATACGCTGATCGGGATGCGCTCGGTCCCCAAGGAGGTCCTCTGGCTCGCCCGCTCGATGGGCGCATCGCGATGGAAGACGTTTGCCAAGATCCAGTTTCCCGCAGCGCTGCCGCACATATTCGCCGGGCTCAAGGTGGCAAGCACGCTGGCCGTCGTCGGCGCAGTCGTCGGAGAATTCGTCGCAGCGGACCGCGGCTTGGGCTACCAGCTGATCGTCGCCAACGGCCTGCTCGACGTCCAGTTGTCTTTTGCGGTGCTGATCACGTTGAGTCTGATCGGCGTGCTGCTTTACTCGCTGGTCGACTTCGCAGAACGCGCGGCGCTCCCATGGCATGTATCGCAACGCCAGACCCGGAGCATCCGCGAGCAGGCGCCGGGACCGTAATGAGCGCCGCACTCGAATTCGTCGGCGTGCACAAGATCTACGATACGTCCAGCGGAAGCATCGCGGCGCTGTCGGGCGTCGATTTCCGCGTCGAGAACGGCGAATTCCTTTCGGTGCTCGGCCCGAGCGGATGCGGCAAGAGCACGTTGCTGGCGCTGGCCACGGGGCTCGAGTTCCCCACGCGGGGGACGGTCACCGTTTCCAGCCGTCCCGTCGAGCGGCCCGTCACTGACGTGGGCATCGTGTTCCAGACCGATGTCCTGCTCGACTGGAGGACGGTGCTCGGCAACATCATGCTGCAGATCGAGATGCGCGAGCTCGACACCGCGATATACCTGCAGCGGGCGCGCGCGCTGCTGAAAATGGTTGGCCTCGACGGCTTCGATGACAGACGCCCGTTCGAGCTGTCGGGCGGGATGCGCCAGCGCGTGTCGATCTGCCGCGCGCTGGTCCACGATCCGTCGCTGCTGCTGATGGATGAGCCCTTCGGCGCGCTCGATGCGATTACGCGCGAGCAGATGGTGATGGAGCTTCATCGTATCTGGGACGAGACGCGCAAGAGTGTCGCGTTCGTCACGCACGACATCCACGAGGCGATCTTCCTCGCTGACCGTTTGATGGTGATGACGCCGCGCCCCGGGCGCATCGCCGAGATCATGGACATCGATCTGCCGCGGCCGCGCACGCCGGCGACCCGCGAGTCGCAACGCTTCCTCGCCATCGCGGCGCACGTGCGGGATTTGTTCGTGCGCGAGGGCGTTCTGCAGGCCAAGTAAACCACCGTCAGGAGAAAGACCATGTTTCGCAATCTGCTCGGCAGTACAGCGGTACTCGGCGCCCTTCTTGTATCGATCTGCGTTCCCGGCGCGCTCGTGTCGACCGTCCGTGCGCAGGCGTTGACGCCGGTGACGGTGCGCCTTGCGTTCAACTACAACGGCCATCGCTCGCCCTACTTGCTCGGCAAGGACAAGGGCTTTTACGCCGCGGAAGGCCTGGATGTCTCGGTGCTGGAAGGCAAGGGAGTCAGTTCTTCGATGCAACTGCTGGCAAGCAAGCAGGATACGTTTGCCGTCATCGACCCGCCGTCGCTGATGCTGGGTGTCGCGCAGGGGATGCCAATCCGCCAGGTGCTGCAGATCTATCAGGTCAGCCCGAATGCACTGATCAGCTGGGCGTCCGCGGGAATCAAGAAGCCCGCTGACCTGGTTGGCAAGACGGTCGCGACGCTGCAGGGAGACACAACGACGACGATGCTCTACGCGCTGCTGGCGAAGAACGGAATCGATGCGCAACAGGTGAGGATCGTCGCGTCGGATGGTGGCACGCGCACGCAAACGTTTCTGTCCAAGCGCGCACAGGCCATTACAGGCTTCACCAACGATTCCTATCTCGGCCTGAAAGCGACGGCGGACGGTCCCATCGCCTATTTCGCCTATTCGGACTTCGGCATCGACACGATGGGTGACGGAATCGCGGCCAACATCGAAACCATCCGCAACAATCCGAAGCTGGTTGCCGGGTTCGTGCGCGCGACGCTGAGGGCGTACCAGTATTCGCTGGCGCATCCGGAGGAAGCCATCGCCTCGCTGGCGAAGGTGGCGCCCACCATCAATCGCGCCGTCGAAGTCGAAAAGCTGAAGGCAACTGCTTCATTGCTCGAATCGGCCGACACGAAGGCGCATGGCATCGGATACTCGAGCAAGGACAAGTGGGCGTCGGCGCAGGCGCTCATGCTCCAGTACGGTGGCCTTGCCAAGGGCGTCGATGATGTCTCGGTCTACTATACGAATGACTTCCTTCCCAAGTAAGGCCCGTGGCAGCGTCCCCTCGGGAAACCCCCGCAGCGATCACTTAAGCGACCTGTGAGCGCTTCGCGCATCATCGTCGGCATCAGCGGCGCCTCGGGCATTATCTATGG
>DATCFA010000006.1:0-4328 GCA_036509805.1 Casimicrobiaceae bacterium | reverse complement strand
TCGGAAGCGGCGCAACACGCTGCGCCGCGCGGCCGGCGTTTCGCGGTCGACGATGGCCGGCCCGTCATTCATGAATGTGGTTCACGCCTGCGAGCGAAGCGGCATCCCACTTGAGCCGCAATTGCGCCGCCGCGCGCCGGTTGACGCTGACGTGCGGGACGGGAAGCGCAGGGGGCGCCGTATTCCTGTCCGTCGACGCGAGGTGCAGCGCGAGCTCGCCGCAGTAGGTGCCCATTTCGCCGTAGTCCCACTCCAGCGAGTACAACGCACCGGCACGCACCCACGCATCCGAGAACGCGATCATCGGCGTGTCGGTGCGGTAGGTGAAGAGCAGCAGTCCCTTCGCCAGTTCCGGCGAATACACGGTGGTGTCGGGCAGCGCGAGCAGCGCATCGGCGCTCGCGAGCTTGGCCAGCGCCGGCGGCAGCGCCTGCGGGGAGGCCACCTGCTCGGCCATCACCGTATAGCCGGCTGCCGCCAGGCGCTGCGTCATCTCGGCCGCCGTGCGCTCGTTCTGCGCCGGATCGTAGAGCAGCGCGACCTTGCGCACAGCCGGAATAAGCCGCTTCATCCATTTGATCTGCACGTCGATGGGAACGGCGAGCGGCACGACCGGCGCCGCCGATGCGAAGCGCAGGTCGCCTTGCACCATGCAATCGACGGTGGGCGCACTGACGGGCAATTGACTGACGAACTCGGCTGCACGCGCGCCCAGCGCGACGACCACGGTTCCCCGCGATGCCTGCGAAAGTATCGATGCAAGTGCCGCGTCGTCGGCGCCGATGCGTTGCGCGTCCACCGTCCATCCGCCATGGTTGCGAATGCCATCGATCGCGCGCGCCTCTGCGGGCGAATTGCCCGTGCTGACGACGATCAGGTGTTGTGCGGCGGCGGGTGCGACGACGAACAGCCATGCGAATGCGCAAGTCGCGAAGACGCGTGCCGGCGCGGCGCGCCATGTGGCCCGCTTGCGCACGTACGTCGCCGCAGTTGCGTACATGTCAACGCTCCGGTCGCGCATTCGGTGAATGGGCGCGAAAGATAACCTCGGAAACGAAACCGGTTGCACTGGAGGAGCGCCCGGACAGCATGCGAAGCACGCATCGTGCCATATGACGGCGTTTCATCCAACGGTGAGCGGTCGCAGTCGATTTTGTACAATGTTCCACGCGGCGCGATGTTCACGACAACGGCCGCCGGTTTGCGCCGCACGCATCGCATTGGGTAGACTGGCCCGAAGAGGCGCCGGCCGATCGCACCCGCGGCGCCGTCACCACGTTTCCGGGGGTATTCCCGCATGGCCAACATCGATTCCGTCTCGCAAGAACACCGGCTTTTCCCGCCATCGGCCGCATGGACCGCGCAAGCGACCATCAAGGCCGCCGACTTCGACGCGATGAACGCCGAAGCCGCGCGTGACTTCACCGGCTTCTGGGGCCGCCTCGCGCGCGAGACGCTCGCATGGCATACCCCTTTTCGCAAGGTGCTCGACGAATCGAACGCGCCTTTCTACCAATGGTTCGCCGACGGCGAGCTCAACGCGTCGTACAACTGCCTCGACCGCAATGTCGAGAACGGCAATGCTGAAAAGGTCGCGATCATCTTCGAGCGCGACGACGGCGCCGTCACCAGGGTCACGTACCGCGAGCTTCTCCAGCGCGTGTGCCGGATGGCGAATGGGCTCAAGTCGATCGGCGTGAAGAAGGGCGATCGCGTCATCATCTACATGCCGATGTCGATCGAGGGCGTGGTCGCGATGCAGGCGTGCGCGCGCATCGGCGCGCCGCATTCGGTGGTGTTCGGCGGGTTCTCGGCGAAGTCGCTGCAGGAACGCATCATCGACGCGGGCGCCAACCACGTGGTCACCGCCGACGAGCAGATGCGCGGCGGCAAGGCGATGCCGATCAAGTCGATCGTCGACGAGGCGATCGCCATGGGCGGCTGCGACCATGTGCGCAACGTCGTGGTCTACCGCCGCACCGGCAATGCGGTGAACATCACCGCTGGCCGCGATGTGTGGCTGCACGAGCTCGTTGCCGCACAGGCGGACACCTGCGTGCCCGAATGGGTGGGCGCCGAGCATCCGCTGTTCATCCTCTATACGTCGGGCTCCACCGGAAAGCCGAAGGGAGTCCAGCATTCGACGGGCGGCTACCTGATGTGGTGCGCGCTGACGATGAAGTGGGTGTTCGACATCAAGCCCACCGACGTGTTCTGGTGCACGGCGGATATCGGCTGGGTGACCGGCCACTCCTACATCACCTACGGTCCGCTGGCGGTCGGCGCAATCGAAATCGTCTTCGAAGGCGTGCCGACCTACCCGAACGCCGGGCGCTTCTGGGAAACGATCCAGAAGCACAAGGTCAGCATCTTCTATACGGCACCCACGGCCATCCGCTCGCTGATCAAGCTCGCCGACAGCGACGCGAAAGTGCACCCGTCGCGCTACGACATGTCGAGCCTGCGCCTACTCGGGTCAGTGGGCGAACCGATCAATCCGGAAGCGTGGATGTGGTACTACACCAATGTCGGTGGCAGCCGTTGCCCGGTGGTCGACACGTGGTGGCAGACGGAGACCGGCGGCATCGTGATTTCGCCGCTGCCCGGGGTGACATCGCTGAGGCCCGGGTCGTGCACGTTGCCGCTGCCGGGCATCATGGCGACGATCGTCGACGAAGCCGGACACGACGTGCCGAACGGCCAGGGCGGCATGCTGGTGATCAAGCGGCCGTGGCCGGCGATGATCCGCACGATCTGGGGCGACCCCGAGCGCTACAAGGCGAGTTACTGGCCGCAGGAACTCGGCGGCAACGTCTATCTCGCGGGCGACGGCTCGGTGCGCGATCCGGCCACCGGCTACTTCACGATCATGGGACGCATCGACGATGTGCTCAACGTGTCGGGCCATCGACTCGGCACGATGGAAGTCGAGTCGGCGCTGGTGGCCAATCCCATGGTCGCGGAAGCCGCGGTGGTCGGGCGCCCGGACGAAACGACCGGCGAAGCGCTGTGCGCGTTCGTGGTGCTGAAGAGCGCGCGGCCGACCGGCGAGGCGGCGCATAAAATCGCCAAGGAATTGCGTGACTGGGTGGCCAAGGAAATCGGTGCGATTGCCAAGCCCAAGGACATCCGCTTCGGCGACAACCTGCCGAAGACGCGCTCGGGCAAGATCATGCGGCGGCTGCTGCGTTCGCTCGCCAAGGGCGAGACCATCACGCAGGACACGTCGACGCTGGAAAATCCGGCGATACTCGAGCAATTGAAGCAGTCGACGTAAGTCGCCGGAAGGCCGCTTCTCGGGGGCTAGCGTGAGACCGGGGGGACTTCGCCGGTCTCGATGAACGCGGGGCGCTTGCCGAGCTTTTCTGAATGCTTGGCGAGGTTCGGATAGCGGTCGCGCCAGTCGAATTCGGCGAGCCGCAGGTCGAGATAGCGCAGCGCGCAACCCGTGGCGATGTCGGCGAGCGTGTACGCATCGCCGTTGCACCATGCACGGTCGGACAGTTCGTCCGCCATCTCGGCGACACCCGCGTCGATCTTCTGCCGCTGGCGCGCAGTCCACTCGGCGCTGCGCTTCGCCGCCGGGCGCTTGCCTTCCTGCGTGAAGAGCACCAGCGCGTCGCAGATGCCGTCGGCGAGCGCTTCCCAGCGGCGCACGGCAATGCGCTGGCGCGTCGGCTCGGGAATGAGGCGCGAAACCGGGCTCACGCTGTCGATGTACTCGGCGATCACGCGCGAATCGAAAAGCTGCGTGCCGTCGTCGAGCGTCAGCGTCGGCACCTTGCCGAGCGGATTGGCCGCGTGTACCGGCGATTGCGCGTCCCACGGCGATGTCTCGACAAGCTCGTATTCGATTTTCTTCTCGGCGAGCGCGATGCGCACCTTGCGTGCGAAGGGACTCGTGGCGGCGGACAATAGCGTAAGCATCGGTGCTGATTATACCGGGCAGTCGGGGCCCCGATCCGCCGGCGAACGCGGTGTCCGCCATGCTAGACTCGAACGCATGTCCCACGCCGCGATCCTCGCGCTGTCGCCGCTCGATGGACGTTACCAATCCAGGGTCGCGGCGCTACGCGACCACTTCAGCGAATTCGCGCTGATCCGCCAGCGCGTCCGCATCGAGCTCGCATGGCTGGAGGCGCTGGCCGCAGAGCCCGCGATCGTCGAGGTACCCCCGCTCGACGACGCCACGCGAAACACGCTCGACGCGATCGGTGCAGCGTTCTCGGCCGATGACGCATTGCGCGTCAAGGACATCGAGCGCAGCACCAACCACGACGTGAAGGCAGTCGAATACTGGCTGAAGGAGCGCCTCGCCGGCGTTCCCG
>DATCFA010000005.1:0-12363 GCA_036509805.1 Casimicrobiaceae bacterium | reverse complement strand
GCGCGAACGAATGCCGGTGCGGCAAGTGCCAGCGATGCAGCACCTGCGGTGACAATGAATTCGCGCCGCGAGCTGCGGTGGGAAGTCGATGCAGCATCGCCCTGTGCGGCGATTTTATTCACGTTCCTGCTCATACCCGATCCTCCAGAACGTCGGTTGCTAAATGACGGCGGCGCGGCGCGCCTCGTCGCGTATCAGGCTCCAGATCTTCTGTCCGAGCGCCTGGAATTCCGGCAGCGACCGCGTGGCTTCGTTACGCGGGCGCGGCAGCGGGATGTCGATGACCGCCTTCAGGCGGCCGGGTTGGGTGGTCATCACCGCGACGCGGTCGGCCAGGAAAACGGCCTCGTCGATCGCGTGCGTGATGAAAATGACGGTGCGCCGCTCGGCGGCGCTGCGGTCCTGGCCCCAGATGCGCATCAGCTCGTCCTGCAGGATGATCCGCGTCTGCGCATCGAGCGCGGCCAGCGGCTCGTCCATCAGCAATACGTCGGGCTCGTTGGCGAGCAGCCGCGCGAGCGCGGTGCGCTGGCGCATGCCGCCGGATAGCTGCTGCGGATACTTCGCCTCCGATCCTGCGAGACCGACGAGCTCGACATAGTGGCGGACGCGCGCGTCGCGCTGTGCGCGGTCCATCCCGCGGCCCGCGGGTCCGTACACGAGCCCGTATTCGATGTTGCCCCACACGCTGCGCCATGGAAACAGCGCGTAGTCCTGGAACATCACGCCGCGCTCGGCACCGGGGCCGGTGATCGGGTGCTCGTCGAGCAACAGCGTGCCGCTCGACGGCGCGACGAGCCCCGACAGCATGTTGAGCACCGTCGTCTTGCCGCAGCCCGAGGGCCCGACGATGACGACGAACTCCCCCTGCGCGACATCCAGCGAAAAGTCGTCGACGGCAATCGCCTGCTCGCCATTCTTCTGCGCAAATGCCTTGCTGACGTTGGCCAGGCGCAACTTGGGTGCGTTCATCGAGGGATCCAGGGCATGGCGCGCGCGAGCAGCAAGCGCAGCAGTTGGTCGAGCGCGATCGCCACGCAGCCGACGGCGATCATGCACGCGACGATGCGGTTCAATTCGATGCTGTACGCGTAGAACACGAACATCATCTGGCCGATGCCGCCGGAGCCGCCGCCGCCGGCCTTGGCGCCCACGGCGAGCTCGGCGGCGATGATCGCCGTCCACGCGACGCCCATGCCGATGCGCAGCCCGGTGCCGATGGACGGCAACGCGGCCGGGACGAGCACCGTGCGCATCACGTCGAAGCGGCTGACACCCATGACGCGCGCGGCGTTGATCATGTTGGCGTCGACGCGCTTGACGCCTGCGACCGTGTTGATGATGATCGGGAAGAACGCCGCATAGGCGACGATCGCGATCGCCGCCGAGGTTCCGGTGCCGAGCCACAGGATCACCAGCGGCAGGATCGCGATGGCGGCGATCGGGCGAAAGCTCTCGATGACCGGGTCGAGGTTGCGCTCGACTGCGCGCACGCTGCCCATGACGATTCCCAGCGGCACCGCCAGCAGCGCGGCGACGGCGAAACCGCCGAACACGCGTCCCACGCTCTGCAGCACGCCGAGCGGCAGGTCGCCGCTGGCAGTCAACTGCTCGATGGCGCGCAGCACGTTGAACGGTGTCGGCGTGCGCGGATTGGGCAACAGGTTGGCCAGCGCCTGCCATGTGGCGATCAACAGCAGCGGAAGGATGAACACGCGCACATGGCGCGCGTCGGCGATGCGCATCATCAGCCGGTTTCCGCGACAGGCGCCCACGGTGTCAGGTGTTGCGACAGTGCGCGCAACAGCCCGTCGGTGACGAAACCGAGCACCCCGATCATCGCGATGAACACCATCATCTGCGGCGTCATCAGCAATTCGCGGAACCACTCGATCGCGTAACCGAGGCCGCTCGGTGCGCCGATCAGCTCTGCGGCGACGACGGCCGTCCATCCGGTGGCGAATCCGAGGCGCAGCGCGACCAGCAGCGCCGGTATCGCCGCGGGCACGACGACGGTGCGCACGATCGTCGCGCGTCGCACACCCATCGTGCGCGCGGCATCGACCAGCCGCTCATCGACGGCGCGCACACCGCCGATCGTGCCGAGCAGGATCGGAAAGAACGCCGCGTACGTCATGATGAACACCGGCAGCACGTTGCCGATGCCGAACAGGAAGAGCGCCAGCGGAATCCAGGCGATGCCCGAGATCGGCCGCAGCATTTCGATCACCGGGTCGACGATGGCGTCGAGGCTGCGGTTGAGGCCCATCGCAATACCCAGCGGGACAGCCAGCAGCGTCGCCAGGCCGAGGCTCAGGATAAGACGCCCGAGGCTGATGAATGCGTGCCTGAAGAGCTCGTGGTCGCGTGCGAGGTCGATCAGCGCCGACAGCACGACAGCGGGCGAGGGCAGCAGGATCGGGTTCGCCGTCCATGCGGACACACCCCACCACAGTGCGACGAGCACCGCCATGCTGCGCACATAGACGCCCGCGGCGCGCAGCCGGGGATCGAGCGTCACAGCGATCCTCCGGTGCGGACGAACGATTCGGCGCCTTCGCCGAGCACTTCGCCCCAGGTGCGCAGTCCCGACGCGATGTCGAGCAGCAGCGCGTACAGGCGCTGCGCGGCCGCCGCGTTGTCCTCGCGCCCGGCGAACACGGCGCTCGCGTCGAAATCGATCTGCGCCGGCAATGCCGCGATGGTGTGCGGTCGCGCGCTGACCTTGAGCGTGGGCGCGAGCGAATTGCAGAAGCTGTTGCCGGCTCCCGTGGTGAACAGCATCAACTGCGCGCCGGCGGCGGCGAACGCGGTCAACGACTCGGGTGAAAAGCCGGGCCCGTCCATCACGTAAAGCCCTGCTTGCGACGGCCTTTCGGCAATGCCCAGCACGCCGGATATCGTGCGGCTGCCGCCCTTGGCAATGGCGCCCAGCGATTTTTCCTCGATACTGGACAGGCCGCCGCGAATGTTTTCCGCGCCCGGATTGTTACCGGTCAGGTCGACGCCGGTGGCGGCCACCGCGCGCTCGCGGCGCGTGACGGCGTTGCGGATGGCGTCCGCGACCTGCGGCGTCGCCGCGCGCGCGGCAAGCAGGTGTTCCGCGCCCAGCCACTCGATCGTTTCGCCGAATACCGCGCTCGCGCCCTCGTCGATCAGGCGATCGATCACCGCGCCGACGAGTGGATTGGCGACCAGCCCCGATGTCGCGTCCGAATGCCCGCACTCGACGCCGACGAAGAGCTGCGAGACCGCGCATCGCTGGCGGCGCTGCCGCGACAGATCGCGTGCCAGCCGCGCGGCGGCGGCGATGCCGCGCGCTGACAACGCGAGTGCATCCTCGTCGACATCGTCCAGGGCGACCACTTCAACGGGCTTGGTGGATGCCCCGATCGCAGCAGCGATGGCGTCGGCGGTGACGCGATCGGCACCGACGACGAGCGTCGCGCCGACGTTCGGATTGCGGCCGAGCCCTTCGAGCTGCAGTCGATGAACGCGCTGGTCGTCGCCGAACTGGCCGCGGCCATAGTCCGACGCGACCAGCATGCTGCCGCTCACCGCCGCGGCGATGCGCGCCGCGGCGCGCGCGACGAGCCCGTTGACCGCCAGCACCAGAAGCACATTGCGCACGCCTGCGCGGCCGTCGGGCCGTATGTAGCCATCGAAACCTGCGGGCGCAATGCCAGTTGCCAATGCCGTGTCCTTTCGTTGTCACTCGCGCCGGCGCGCAAGCAGCCGAACTTCGAGCGGGCCCGCGCCACCCGGGGAAGCCCGGCGGCCGGCAGATGTTAGCGCGCACATGTTAGCGCCAACATTTCCCCGTTACAATACCTGCAGCAGGCGTTTCTGTCGCATGAGCTGCCCGCGGGTGGGCATGCGCGTTGCGCCGGCGATGCCCGGCCGATGCCGGCACGTGTCTCACGACAGCACTTGAGCGGAGCGTTGCATCGATGGCAATCATAAGGCCTGCCCGCAGCGCGGCACCCAAACCGACGGCGCCTCCGGCGAAACGGCGTGCGCGGCTCGCCGATGTGGCCGCACTGGCCGGTGTTTCGGCGATGACAGTGGCGCGCGCATTGCGCGACCCGCACAAGGTCGCGGACGCCACGCGCGCGCGCGTCGCCCAGGCGCTCGCGCAGACGGCGTATACGCCCGACCTCAACGCGCGCGGCCTCGCCTCGCAGCGCAGCGGCATGGTGGCGGCCATCGTGCCGTTGCTGACGAATTCACTGGCCGCCGAGATCGTCCAGGGGCTGACCGATGCACTGGCGAAGCGCGACATCCACCTGCTGATCGGCGCCAGCGGCTTTTCGGCTTCCGCAGAAGAGGCGCTGATCCGCGACTTCCTGTCGCGCCGCGTGGACGCCATATTCCTGACCGGCACCTGCCGCACGCCGGAAGCGGTGCGCATGCTGACCGAGCCGCGCATCCCGGTCGTCGAAAGCGGCAACCTTCCCGATACGCCGATCGACATGGTCGTCGGCTACTCGAACGTCGCCGCGGCACAAGCGGTGACGCGCCACCTGTTGCGCGCAGGCTACGCGCCGGTGGGATACATCGGAGCGGCACCCGAGGACAACGATCGCGCCCGCGACCGCCGCTCGGGATTCAACAAGGCGATTGCCGCTGCGCGGCAACGGGCCGATCCCTCGCTGTGCATCGAAACCGAGCTCGACCTCGCCGCCGGTGCGCGTGCGATGGCATCGCTGCTCAAGCGCCGGCGGAGGCCGCGCGCGGTGTTCTGTTCGGCGGATGTGCTGGCGGTGGGTGCGGTATTCGAGTGCCGCCGGCAGGGGCTCGATGTGCCCGGCGATGTCGCGATCGCGGGCTTCGACGACCTCGACATCGCCGCGCAGATCGTGCCGGCGCTGACGACGCTGCACGTCGCACGCTACGAAATCGGACGCCGCGCGGGCGACATGATCGCCGACCGCCTCGCGGGTGGACGCGTGCGCAAGCGCATCGTCGACGTCGGCTTCGAGCTCGTGCTGCGCGACAGCGCGTAGCCGGGGTAGGGTTTCGGCGACGACGCGCATGCTGTGCAATGCGTGCGCATGTCGCGCCATGCGGCCGGGTTTCGCGGCAGCGTATAATTCTCCGCTTTCGCTCCGCCTCCGGCGATGGCAGAACTCCTCTCGCTGCACGGCTCGCCGGCGCTTTCGCCATTTCGCATCGCGAAGCTGCGTGCAGCCCTTGAGGCCATCCGGCCGTCGCACGGTGTCGCTTCGATCACCGCCTCGTTCCACCATTTCGCCGATCTCGCGCATCCGCTCGAGCCACAGGCGCGCGCGACGCTCGAGCGCCTGCTCGCCTACGGGCCCGCAGTGGTTGCCGACGACGTGGATGCATCGCTGCTGCTGGTGCTGCCGCGACCGGGAACCCTCTCGCCATGGTCGTCGAAGGCGACCGACATCGCGCGCAATTGCGGACTTTCCGGCGTGCGGCGGCTGGAGCGTGGCGTCGCGTTTCGCGTCGCCACGCGTGACGGCGCGCCGTTGGCCGACGCCGACCGTCGCGCGCTGTTGCCGCTCGTGCATGACCGGATGACCGAAAGCGCATTCGACGACTTCGCCTCCGCGTCGCTGCTTTTCACCCATTTCGCGCCCAGGCCGATGACGACCATTGCGCTGGCGGCACAGGGGCGCGACGCGCTGGTGCGCGCCGACCGCGACTTGGGCCTGGCGCTCGCCGACGACGAGATCGACTACCTCGCGCAGAGTTTCCGCGCGCTCCGCCGCGATCCGTCGGATGTCGAGCTGATGATGTTTGCGCAGGCCAATTCCGAGCATTGCCGGCACAAGATCTTCAACGCGCAGTGGACGATCGATGGCGTCGCGCAGAAGCAAAGCCTATTCGCGATGGTTCGCGACACGCACGCAGCACACCCCGACGGCACGATCGTCGCGTATACGGACAATTCGTCGGTGATCGCGGGCGGCGACGCCGCACGCTTTTACCCGCGCGAAAACGGCAAGTACGGCGCCGCGTGCGAGCGCACCCACATCCTGATGAAAGTGGAAACGCACAACCATCCGACGGCAATTGCGCCGTTCCCGGGTGCGGCGACGGGCGCCGGCGGTGAAATTCGCGACGAAGGTGCAACCGGCATCGGCGCCAAGCCGAAAGCGGGGCTCTCCGGCTTCAGCGTGTCGAACCTGTGCATTCCCACGTTGCCGCAGCCGTGGGAAACAACACCCGGCACCCCGGCGCGCATCGCGTCCGCGCTGGCGATCATGCAGGAAGGTCCGATCGGCGCCGCGTCGTTCAACAACGAATTCGGACGCCCGAACCTGTGCGGCTACTTTCGCACGTTCGAACACGAATATCGTTACACGCCCGAGGACGGCGCGCCGGCGCGCGAATGGCGCGGCTATCACAAGCCGATCATGATCGCCGGTGGCGTGGGCAGCATCCGCGCCGCAGACACGCACAAGAAGGCGTTCGGCGCGGGTACGCTGCTCGTCCAGATCGGCGGCCCGGGTCTGCTGATCGGAATGGGCGGCGGCGCCGCGTCGTCGATGGCCACCGGCCGCAACACCGCCGAGCTCGATTTCGATTCGGTCCAGCGTGGCAATGCCGAAATGGAGCGGCGCGCGCAGGAGGTCATCGATCGCTGCTGGCAGGCGGGCGCGGACAACCCGATCCTTGCGATTCACGATGTCGGCGCCGGCGGCTTGTCGAATGCGTTGCCCGAGCTCGTGCAGGGCGGAGGCGTGGGCGGCACGTTCGACTTGCGCGCGATCCCGTCGGAAGAGCCGGGCATGGCGCCGCGCGAAATCTGGTGCAACGAAGCGCAGGAGCGCTACGTGCTGGCCATCGCCGCGGCCGACCTCGAGCGCTTCGCCGCGATCTGCACCCGCGAGCGTTGCCCGTATGCGGTCGTCGGCCATGCGAACACCGATGGCCGCCTCGTCGTCGACGATCCGCATTTTCGCGACCGTCCGGTCGACGTGCCGCTCGACGTGATCCTCGGCAAGCCACCGAAGATGTCGCGCGACGTGCGCCACGTCGCGCGCGTGCTGCTGCCGCTCGACTTCGGCGGCGTGACATTCGCCTCCGCCCTCGATCGCGTGCTGCAGTTGCCGGCCGTGGCCGACAAGACGTTCCTGGTGACCATCGGCGACCGCACTGTCGGCGGCCTTTGCGCGCGCGACCCGATGGTCGGCCCGTGGCAGGTGCCGGTCGCCGATTGCGCGGTGACGCTCGACGACTTCGAAGGCTACGCCGGCGAGGCGATGGCGATCGGCGAGCGCACGCCGCTCGCGCTGATCGACGCGCCGGCGTCGGGCCGCATGGCGGTGGGCGAAGCGATCACGAATATCGCCGCGGCATCGATCGGCTGCCTCGACGACATCAAGCTGTCGGCGAACTGGATGGCGAGCGCCGGTCATCCGGGTGAGGACGCCGCGCTGTACGACACGGTGCGCGCGGTGCGCGACCTGTGCATCGCGCTTGGCATCAGCATTCCGGTGGGCAAGGACTCGATGTCGATGCGCACGACGTGGCGCGACGGAGAAGGCGATCACGCGATGACGGCACCGGTGTCGCTGATCGTGTCGGCGTTCGCGCGCTCGGTCGATGCGCGTGCATGCCTGACGCCGCTGCTGCGCGACGACGCCGGCGAAACCTGCCTCATCCACGTCGATCTCGCCGACGGGCGACGCCGCCTGGGCGGATCGGCGCTGGCGCAGGTGCATTCGCAGCTCGGCAACGACGCACCGGATGTCGACGATCCGGCGCGCATCGCCTCGTTCTTCTCGCTGGTGCGTACGCTGGCCGCACACGGCGTCGTGCTCGCCTATCACGACATCGGCGATGGCGGCCTCATCGTCACGCTGCTCGAAATGGCGTTCGTGTCGCGGCGGGGGCTCGATATCGGCGTTGCCGAGGGCGGTCTGCTGCCGGCATTCTTCGCCGAAGAGCTGGGCGCGGTGATGCAGGTGCGGTCGGCCGATGCGCCGCAGATGGTCGACGCCGCGGAAAATGCGGGCCTGCGCGCAACCATTGTCGCGCGTCCTCGCGACGACGAGCGCATCGTCGTGCGCCACGGCCAGGACCTGCTGCTCGACGCCACGCGTGCCGGCCTGCAACTTACGTGGTCGGCGACCTCGCACGCGATGCAGCGCATCCGCGACAATCCGGCGCTGGCCGACGACGAGAACGCGCGCATCGACGATCCACGCGACGCCGGGCTCGCGGTGGCGCTGACATTCGATCCCGCCGACGACATCGCAGCGCCCTTTATCACGAGCGGTGCGCGCCCCGCGGTGGCCATCCTGCGCGAGCAGGGCGTCAACGGGCAGACGGAACTGGCGGCGGCGTTCGACCGCGCCGGTTTCGACGCCTACGACGTCCACATGAGCGACCTGGCCGCGGGGCGCAACTCGCTTGCGCGTTTCGCGGGCTTCGCCGCCGGCGGCGGATTTTCGTATGGCGACGTGCTCGGCGCCGGTGCCGGTTGGGCGAAGTCCATCCTCTTCAATGCGCGCGTGCGCGACGACTTCGCGCGCTTTTTCGCGCGCGGCGACACGTTCGCCATCGGCATCTGCAACGGTTGCCAGATGATGGGCAACCTGCGCGAGATGGTCCCCGGCGCCGCGCACTGGCCGCTGTTCGAGCGCAACGCGTCCGAGCAATTCGAGGCGCGCCTCATCAGCGTCGAGGTCGTGCACAGCGCGTCGCTGTTCTTCACCGGCATGCAGGGCAGCCGCATACCCGTGGTGCTCGCGCACGGCGAGGGTCGCGCCGACTTCGGCGACGATGCGCGACTCGCCGCGGCGTTGCCGCACGTGACGATGCGCTACGTCGATTCGCAGGGCAGCGCGACCGAACGCTACCCGTTCAACCCGAACGGTTCACCGCAGGGCATCACCGGCCTGACCACCGCCGACGGGCGTTTCAGCGTGCTGATGCCGCACCCCGAGCGCGCGTGGCGCAGCGTGCAGCTTTCGTGGCACCCGCGCGGTTGGGCAGAGGCGTCGCCGTGGCTGCGGATGTTCCGCAACGCGCGAGTCGCGCTCGGATGACATTAGGCGAGACACCGATGGCATTGACCGTCTACTCGATCAACGGCGTGACACCGGTGGTCGACCCATCGGCGTTCGTGCATTCGAGCGCGGTGCTGATCGGCGACGTGATCATCGCCGCCGGCTGCTACATCGGTCCGTGTGCGTGCCTGCGCGGCGACTTCGGACGCATCGACGTGCGCGCCGGCGCCAACCTGCAGGATACGTGCGTAATGCATGGCTTTCCGGGCACCGACACCATCGTCGAGGAGGACGGGCACATCGGACACGGCGCCGTGCTGCATGGTTGCACCGTGCGGCGCAACGCGCTGATCGGCATGAATGCGGTGATCAACGACAACGCGATCATCGGCGAATCCGCCATCGTGGCGGCGATGGCGTTCGTCAAGGCCGGATTCGAGGTGCCGGCGCGCACGCTCGCCGCCGGGATGCCGGCGCGCATCGTGCGCACGCTCACCGAGCAGGAACTCGCATGGAAGGTCGAGGGTACCGGGAGCTACCAGGAACTCACGCGGCGCTCCGCGTCGACGATGCGCGCGACGTTGCCGCTGACGGCTGTCGAGAAGGACCGTGCGCGCATCGAAGTGGCCGACCTGCTGCCGCTTTCGACACTGAAGGCGCGCACACGCTGACGCGCCGTCAGAATCCCGACGCCTGCCCGTCGCGGCGCGGATCCGATCCGCAGACGTAGCCGTCTTCGGTGCGCACCACGTATTGCCCGGCACCGAAGTCCATGTACGAGTCGGACTTGCCCTCGATGCGATGCCCCATCGCCGCGAGCCCCTCGCGCAGCGCGGGGGAAGCCGACGCCTCGATGTCGATGCTGGCGCCGTCGATCTTCCAGCGCGGCGCGTCGAGGATCGCCTGCGGATTCATCCGGTAGTCGACGAGGCGCACCAGTGTCTGCACGTGCGCCGGCGGCTGGATCGGACCACCCATCACGCCGAATGCCGCCAGCGGTGCGCCGTTGCGCGTCGCGAATCCGGGAATGATCGTGTGATACGGGCGCTTGCCGCCGCCGACCTCGTTCGGGTGTCCGGGTTGCAACGTAAAGCCGGCGCCGCGATTCTGCAGGCTGAGCCCGGTGCCAGGCACGACGACGCCCGAGCCGAACCCCATGTAGTTCGACTGGATCAGCGACACCATCATTCCGCTCGCGTCGGCCGCGCTCACATAGACGGTGCCGCCCTTTGGCGGATCGCCGGGACCGAAATCCTGCGCGCGCGAAGGGTCGAGCAGCCGCGCACGCGAAGCGATGTAGCCGGGGTCGAGCAGTTGCTGCGGGGGAAACGGCATCGTGCGCGGATCGGCGACATAGCGGTGGGCGTCGGCGAACGCGAGCTTCATCGCCTCGATCTGCAGGTGCTGCGCCGCGACCGAATCGGGAGCGTGCGCGGCGACGTCGAAGTGCCCGAGGATGCCCAGTGCGATCAGCGCGGCGATGCCCTGGCCGTTGGGTGGTATCTGGTGGACGGTGATGCCGTGGTAGTCCTGCGCCAGCGGCGTCACCCAGTCGGCCGTGTGTTGCGCGAAATCGGCGAGCGTGTGCACTTCGCCGTTCGCGTGCGCGTAGCGGACGATCGCCTGCGCAAGCTCGCCGCGGTAGAACGCATCGCCGTCGGTGGCGGCGATTTTCTCCAGCGACGCGGCGAGCGCGGGATTGGCGAAGCGCTCGCCGGCCACCGGTGCACGGCCACGCGGCATGAAATGCTCGGCGAAGCCCAGATCGTGCGGCATCAGCGGCACCGCGCGCTGCCAGTAGTTGGCGATCACCGGAGACACGAGGAAGCCGGCGCGCGCGTAGCGGATCGCAGGCTCGAACAGGTCGGCGAAAGGCAGCTTGCCGAAGCGTTGCGACAACGCCACCCATCCGGACACCGCGCCGGGGATCGTCACCGCGCCGAACCCGCGCGGCCCGACCACCGACCGGCCGGCGTAGCGCGCGGGCGACCAAGCGGCCGGCGCGCGTCCCGACGCGTTGAGACCGACGAGCTCCTTGCCGTCCCACAGGATAGCGAACAGGTCCGAGCCCGCGCCGTTGGAGCAGGGCTCGACGACGGTCAGCGTGATCGCAGCGGCGATGGCGGCATCGACCGCATTGCCGCCATTGGCGAGCATCGTCACGCCGGCCTGTGCCGCGAGCGGTTGCGATGTCGATACGACGTTCGCCGCGCACAGCGGCGAACGCCGCGACGGATAGCCGTGTTGCCAGTCGAATGCGGGCAGCAGCGTGTTGTCGGTGGTCATTGATGAGTTTCCTGCCCGGTTGAATCGCGCGCTGCGCGAATGATTGGCGTGTGTGACGATACCATCGAAGCGAAATGCGGGCGCCCGCGCATGCGACAGCTCGACGCGGCGGTGCCAAAAAAAAACGCCGCATCGCTGCGGCGTTTCGTGCTTTCGGCCTGGCGGCCGGGAACGTGTTCCCTTGCTCAGACCCCGTTCTTGGCGCGCAATTCCCTGAAGTACTTGTCGAGATATTGCGGCTGCATCTTCTGAGTGAGCTGCGGCTTGACCTCGTCGAACGTCGGCACCTTGGCGGGACGCACGTCTTCCACCATGATCACGTGCCAGCCGAACTGCGTCTGCACGGGCGTGGTCGTGAACTTGCCCTTCGGCGTGGCGATCACCGCGTCGGCGAACGGCTTCACGAAGTTGGCCGGTGCATTCCAGTCGAGGTCGCCGCCCTTGTCCTTCGAGCCCGGATCCTTCGAATGCGCTTTCGCGAGGTCGGCGAATTTCTGGCCCTTCTGCAGGTCGGTGATGATTTCCTTCGCCTCGTCCTCGTTGTCCACCAGGATGTGCGAGATCTTGTATTCCTTGTCGCCGATCTGCGCCTTGATGGTTTCGTATTCCTTGCGCATGTCGGCGTCCGGGATCGGGTTGTTCTTCACCCAGTCGTTGACGTACGCGCGCACCAGCACCGTTTGCGCGGCGAGGTCCATCTGCGTCTTGACGTCGGCGGTCTTGTCGAGGCCCTTCTTCTTGGCTTCGCGGTACAGCAATTCGCGCGTGTTGAGCTCCTCGCGCACCGAATTGCGCAGCTCGGGCGAATCGGCCGTGCCCTGCGCCGTCCGTTCCTTCAGCAGCAAGTCGAATTCGGACTGCGGATAAAGCGCCTTGCCGGCGGGTGCGGCAAGGGCGGCGGTGGACGGCGCGGCGGCTGCCTTGGGCGCCGCTTTCGGTGCAGGCGCAGGCGCCTGCGCCTGCGCGCCGACGGCGAACACCGCGATCAGGGTTGCGATGGACAGTCTGGTGAAATTCATGCGTACTTTCCTTTGCATCATGACGGGATGAATTCTTCTGGCGCATACGCCTTGATGGCGAGTGCGTGAAG
>DATCFA010000004.1:0-5224 GCA_036509805.1 Casimicrobiaceae bacterium | reverse complement strand
GGCGTCACGCTGGGCGCCGACGTGCCGTTCTTTGTCTGCGGTCACAACGCGGTGGCACGCGGGATCGGCGAGCGGCTGACGCCCGCGTCGGTCCCCACGGCGTGGCTGCTGCTCGCGATGCCTGCCGCGCGCGCGTCCACGCCGCAGATGTTCGCCGCACGCGAATTGACACGCAATGCGCCGTCAGCGAAAATGGATGTCTTTTCCGAGGCTTATGGCCGCAACGATCTCGAACCGGTGGTCAGGGCGAGGGTTGCGGCGGTGGCCGACGCGATCGATGCGCTGCGCAAGGTTTCCTCCGGTGCACGGATGACGGGTTCCGGCGCTTGCGCGTTCGCCGCGTTCGCCAAGGAAGTCGAGGCGCGTGCTGCGCTGGCGGCGTTGCCGCGCAGGCTGCGCGCAAGCGTCGTGCGTACGCTCGCGCGTCATCCTCTCGCGGCGTTCGCATCCTGATGCCGGCGCGCCGCGACGCGAGTAGTTCGGCAACGTAAAATTCGCGAGGTTCGACGGCGCGCATCGCGGTTGCTGCGCGGCGGGGAATCGCGTGGTCCTGGGTTTCCAAGTGGTCCTGCTGGGGAGTCGCCAAGTGGTAAGGCACCGGATTTTGATTCCGGCATTCGTAGGTTCGATCCCTACCTCCCCAGCCACTCGCGTCGCGAGGCAAGCTCTGCACCCGTGCGGCTTGCCTTTTTTGTCGGCAGAAAGGTAAGTTCCGTCCATGCCCTTCGAACGGATGCGCATCTTCACCGGCAACGCGAACCCCAAGCTCGCGGAGGCGGTGTGCCGCCATCTCAACATCAGCCTCGGCCGTGCGGTCGTCGGGCGCTTTTCCGACGGCGAGGTGATGGTCGAGCTGCTCGAGAACGTGCGCGGGCGCGACGTGTTCATCCTGCAGTCGACGTGCGCGCCGACCAACGACAGCCTGATGGAAGTGATGGTGATGATCGACGCGCTGAAGCGCGCGTCGGCGGCGCGCATCACTGCGGCGATGCCGTACTTCGGTTACGCGCGCCAGGACCGCCGCCCGCGCTCGGCGCGCGTGCCGATCTCGGCGAAAGTCGTCGCCGACATGCTGGTCACCGTGGGCGTCCATCGCGTGATGGTGATGGACCTGCATGCCGACCAGATCCAGGGCTTTTTCAACATTCCGGTCGACAATATCTACGCGACGCCGGTGCTGCTGGGCGATCTTTGGAAGCAGAACTTCGACAACCTGCTCGTCGTGTCGCCCGATGTCGGTGGTGTGGTGCGTGCACGCGCGATCGCCAAGCGGCTGGATTCCGACCTCGCGATCATCGACAAGCGGCGGCCGAAGGCCAATGTGTCCGAAGTGATGAACATCATCGGCGATGTCGAGGGCCGCACCTGCGTGATCATGGACGACATCGTCGACACCGCCAACACGCTGTGCAAGGCGGCCACCGCGCTGAAGGAGCACGGCGCGCAGAAGGTGGTCGCGTATTGCACGCACGCGGTGCTGTCGGGCGGCGCCGTGCAGCGGATCGCCGAGTCCGAGCTCGACCAGATGGTGGTCACCGACACGATCCCGCTGTCCACCGAAGCGCAGGCCTGCCCGCGCATCCGTCAGTTGTCGTGCGCGCAGCTTCTCGCCGAAACGATGACGCGCGTGTCCAACGAAGAGTCGGTGTCGAGCCTTTTCATCGATTGACCGCGCCGTCGGCGAGCGCTGCGCTTACGCCGCCCGCGCCGATACGCGCAAGCCACGCTTCGCGGTCGTCGACGCCAAAGCTCAACTGCAGCGCGTCGCCGTCGACGCGCATCCCGGAACAGAATTCGATGCCGCGCCGCGTAAAATAAAACGCGCGCGTGACACCTGTCATCGACCAGCCGGCATCGAGGTGCACGAGCCGGTGCAGGTAGCAGCGACCGCGACCCTCGATGTCGACAGACTCGTGCACCGCGTACAGCCATCCGCCGTCGAACGCCACCGGCGATGATCCGCCGCGGAGGTGGTCGAGCGCGCGCGGCGCCGCTTCACGAAACACGCAGCGCACGTCGCGTGTCGTCTCGTCGAAGCGCAGGATCGTCAGCGGATCGGTCGCGTAGACGAAGTGCAGCGCGTCGTCGCGAATGAACGGCAGCCAGTTCTTCTGGTGCCGTGCGGACTCGAAGCCGCGCAGCACGTCGACCGATTCGATCGCACCGTCGGCACACAGCGCCAGCAGCGCGATTTCGCAGCGCGACGACGGCTCGCGGTCGCGTACGGTCGCCGTGCAGAACAGGCGCTCGCGCCACGCGAACAGCCGGCAATCCTCGAAGCCCGACCAGCGCGACGCGAAGACCGCAGGGGCGCGGGTCATCGGCGTCGACGCGATTTCGCGCACACCGCTGAGCTTTCCGTCGGCGCCGACGCGCGCCAGCAGGTTGCGCGTGCGCACGATACCTTCGGCGTCGTCGATCGTGTAGTGGCCGTCGTGCAGCCGGTAGTTGGTCAGGCGCACGCAGGCCATCGCTTCGCCGCGCCAGTCGGCGAGCGACGGATTGAGCGCATTCCACGGCGGCGCGCAGTCGACACCGATGCGCGCAAACGCACAGCCCCCGAACAGCGCTGCCGCGTCGGGCGCGTAATGGACGATGTTGCGCCGCGCGGTGTCGCGCGTTTGCGCCGGCGCGTCGCGTCGCGTGGCCAGCGATTCGCAGGCGCGCTCGCCGGCCGCATGGCGCGTTGCGTCCGTGCTGTAGAACCCGCAGATGCTGGTTTCCTCGTCGAAGCCGTGGCGATAGACGAAATCGTCGACGAACAGCAGGTCGCTTGCCGGATAGGCGATCCGTGCACCGGCCTCGCAGGCGAGCAATGCCGCGTCGTGGCGTCCATTCGTGCGCAGGTGACGCGCGAGCACGTGCAGCGGCTCGGCGCGTGCGGGCCGCGCGTTGTACGCGCTCATGCACGCGTGGATGCAGTCTGCGTCGTTGCCCAGCGCCGCATGGCACTGCGCGACGCTGAGCATCGCGTACCAGCGCTCCTCGTCCCAGCCGGCGGCGGCAACGCGCCGCGTGAACATCGCAAGTGCCGCCTCGAAGCGCGCGGCGTCGTACAGCGTTCGCGCGAGGTAGAACAGTGTGCGCGCATTGCCCGGATCGGTTTCGAGCGCGCGTTCGAGCAGCGCCACGTCGCGCGCGAATTTCTGCGGCCGGTTGCCGCCGTCGGCATGGTCGCGGAACCACGCGCCATCGAGCGACTCGACACTGCCTTCGACGGCGAGGTATTCGTGCGTGGGCCCCACATAGGACGCCCGGCAGCCGCGCCGCAACAGCCGCAGGTTCCAGTAGACGAACCCGTTGCGCTGGCGCAGCCGATACGCGTCGGCCGTCAGGCGCGACGCGAAGTCGGGCGCGTCGACGACGAGCTCCATGTCGGCGTCGGCGAACAGCACGTAGTCGAACGCGAGCGGCGACGCGAGGCAATGCGCAAGCGACGCATTGCGTGCCTGCGCGAAATCGTCGAACGCGATCGTGTGCAATTCGCCGGGAATGCCGCGTGCGTCGAAGAATGCGCGGATGTGCTCGCGCGTCCCGTCGCTGGATCCGGTGTCGCAGATCACGTATGCGCCGATCACCGGCGCGGCCGCTGCGAGGCAGCGTTCGATGATCGGCGCCTCGTTGCGCACGATCATGTTGAGGCACAGCGTGCGCGACGGCGCCGCTGCGGGTTGCGCCGCCATGCCGCTTCAGGCGTCGCGCTTGCGCAGGCCGAGCAATGCCATCCCGGCAAGGAGGAGCGCGAGCAACATCAGCGCGGCGTTCGTCAGCGCAGGTACGTCGGTGGCGGAAGCTTCCGTCGCCGAAAGCTCGACGGGACCGAACAGCGCGCTGATCGTGCCATCGGCGGCGGTATCGTCGCCCAGCTGGCCGTCGGTCAGCGTCAGGTGCACGACCGGCACGTTGCCCAACCCCGGCACCGCTTGCGTGCCGAACGTCGCGCTGAGCGGATGATAGGTGCTCGCACCGAATTGCGGCGGCGTCGGCCCGAAGCCGCGGAGCCCCGCCGGCGGCCAGGGTGCCGCGCCGAAATAGAGCAGATCGACGCTGACGCTCGCGCCCGCGGTGGTGCACGGCAGCGTCAGCGCGACACGTCCGAACGGATAGCGGAATCCGGAATCCGCGTTGGCCGGTGGCGCTGCCGCGGGAGATACCGACACCAGGCTCGCGCACGGGCCCGCGGGCACGATCGCGGTCACATATCCGCCGCTGCCCGGCAGCGATGCGACGTTGGACTGCAGGCTGTCGGCGATGCCGTCGCCGTTCGCGTCGCCCCCGTTGGGTGCCGCGTCCTCGGCGGCGTTGCTGACGCCATCGCCGTCATCGTCGTCGGCGGGCAGGCTCATGAACATCGCGCCGCAGCCCGTTTGCATCGTGTTGGACGCGCTCGCGCTGTTGGCGCCGCCGAAACCCACGCATGCATACGCGGCGTAGTGCGGCGACATGGCGAAATTTCCGCCGCCGGTGATTTCGCCGGACGCGGGTCCGAACTGCGGCGCGGCGCGCACGCCGGGCGACGCCATGACCGCAAGCGCGCACAGCAGCGCCGCGCGGTATACGCCGGCGGCAGATGTTTTCGGCGGGAGCCGCGTAATGGCAGGAGAGTGCACGCGCATTCGCAATCCTTCTAGGGACTGAGGCCGCCGGTGCCACCCACGCCGCCATCGCCGCCATCGCCGCCGGTGCCGGTGGGACCGGTGGGGCCCGTCTCGCCTGTTGCACCCGTAGGCCCGGTATTGCCGGCGATACCGCCGGTGGGTCCGGTCGGTCCCACGACTCCGGTCGGCCGCACGGGGCCTTGGAGGCCAGTTGCGCCCGCTGCCCCGGTCGGACCGGCCGTGCCGCCGCTGCCGCCGACCAGCGCAAACGGAACGCTCGTCAGGCGCGCGTTGGGCGCGAGCGTTTCGCCGCCGACGCTGATCTCGAGAAACACCAGCGGGCCGAACGCATCGCTGCCCGCGCCGGCGAACGATGCCGCGGTGAGCGGCGTGAGGCTGCCGAGCGGTACCGAGAAAAAGCCGTTGTGCACGGCGACCGCCGCGTACGATTCGCTCCAGTTCGACGGCAATGCGGCAACCAGGTTGTCGACCAGCCGGAAGGCCATCGCCTAGCTGCCGTTGCGAGGAACCCCGGCGCTGTCGGTCAGCCGGCCCTGCCAAGTGATGATCGAGGGCACCTGACCTTGCGCGTCGAATGCCGAAAATCCGGCGCTCGCCGTCGCGGC
>DATCFA010000003.1:0-2157 GCA_036509805.1 Casimicrobiaceae bacterium | reverse complement strand
AATTCGCCGTGGCGCTCGCCGCCGCCAATACCGGCCTCGCGTCGTCGACGATGACGGCCACGGCCACCCGCGCGATCGACCGGGCGCTCGAGCTCAAGCCCGACTGGGACCGTGCGGCGCTGCTCAAGAGCGAGATCCTCGGCAAGCAGTCGCGCTCGTCGGCGATCGATTATCTGCGGGCGTTCACCCGCGAGCATCCCGACTCGAAGCCGGCGTGGGGCGCGCTCGCGCAGTTCTATGTCGAGGACCAGCGCCCGGCCGATGCGCGCACGATCTTCGAGCAGCTCTGGAAGTCCAATCCCGACGCGCGCGAGTTCGAATTCGGCGTTGCGGCGCTGTCGTTCCAGATGAAGGACTGGCCGCGCGCCGAAACGCTTTTCCAGGACTTGAGGAAGGCGAACTACGGCGAGAACGGCGTCGTCGAGCTCTATCTCGCGCAAGTCGCCGAGGAAGAAAAGCATTACGACGAGGCCATCACGCGCTACAAGGCGGTGCCCGAAGGCGATCGTGCGTGGATCGCACGCCTGCGCATCGCCGGCGTGATGGCGAAAAAGGGCGACCTCGCCGGGGCGCGGCGCTATCTGGACGACCTTCCGGCGGTGACGGTCGACCAACGCGTCGAAGTGCGTCAGACCGAAGCACAGCTTTTGCGTGATGCCAACGACAACACGGGCGCGTACGCGGTGCTCGACAAGGCGCTCACCGAGCACCCCGATTCTCCCGAATTGCTCTACGACGCGGCGATGGTGGCCGAAAAGCTCGACCGCATCGACGACTCGGAAGCCAAGTTGAAGCGCGTCGTCGAATTGAAGCCCGACGATCCGCAGGCGCTCAACGCGCTCGGCTATACGCTGGTCGACCATTCGCAGCACGTCGACGAAGGCTACGCGTTGATCGAGCGCGCGCTCAAGCTGGCGCCTGACGATGCGTTCATCCTCGACAGCATGGGATGGGCGCTGTTCCGCATGGGGCGCTTCGACGATTCGGTGACCTACCTGCAGCGTGCGCTGAAAGATCGCGCCGATCCGGAGATCGCCGCCCATCTGGGCGAAGTACTGTGGGCGAAGGGCGAACAGGCGCGTGCGAAGGCCGTGTGGCAGTCGCAGTTGCAGGCCACGCCCGACAACCCGAAGTTGCTGGAAACGCTACGCCGATTCACGCCGTGACCTGCGCGTTTGCGTGGCGACGCGGCGCGTTGCTGGCGGCCGCGGTGCTGCTCACCGCGTGCACACAAGCCGTGCGGGTCGACACCGAGGCGCACGCGCTCGCCGACAGCCCGTTCGGCGTCGCCGGCCGCCTGTCCGCGCATCACGCGTCCGACGCGCTCGCCGCGAATTTCGACTGGCAGCACCGTCCCGACAGCGACACGATCGTACTTTCGACGCCGCTCGGCCAGACGCTCGCGAAGCTCGCGCGCGCCGACGGCGGCGTGACCGTCGCGCTGGCCGATGGCGGCCACGCGAGCGCGAAATCATTCGATGAACTCACCGCGCAGGCGTTTGGCGTGCCATTGCCCGTGACCGGCCTCACGTGGTGGATACGCGGCCTGCCGCGCAATGGCAGCGCATTCGCGATCGAGCGTGACGCCGCGGGTCGCGCCAGCGTGCTGCGGCAGGATGGCTGGGAAGTCGACTACAGCTATGCCGACGATGCGGCCACGCTGCCGCGGCGACTGTTGCTCGCGTACCCCGATGTCGACATGCGCGTCGTCGTCGACCGGTGGCGATGAGCGCCGCAACCGCCGCGGCGGCGCCGAAGCTGACGTTGCCGGCGCCGGCAAAGGTCAACTACTTCCTGCACATCACCGGGCAACGCGACGACGGCTACCACACGCTGGAGACGCTGTTCGTGCTCATCGACCTGGCCGACAGCGTGACGCTGGCGCTGCGCGACGACGGTGTGATCGCGCGCGACCACGATGTCGAAGGTATTGCCGCCGAAGACGACCTCTGCCTGCGCGCGGCGCGGGCGCTGAAGGATGCCGCGCCGCGGCGCGCGTCGCAGCCCGCACTCGGCGTGAGCGTCGGTCTTTCCAAGCGCATCCCGCTGGGCGGCGGCCTGGGCGGCGGCAGTTCGGATGCAGCCAGCGTGCTGCTCGGCCTCAATCGGCTATGGTCGCTCGACCTGCCGCGCGCAGCGCTTGCCGAGATCGGCGTC
>DATCFA010000002.1:0-2362 GCA_036509805.1 Casimicrobiaceae bacterium | reverse complement strand
TACTTGGCGATGGGCGTCGAGCCGACGAACGACACGGCGTTGATGCCTGGATGCGCGAGGATCGCGTCGACCGACTCCTTGTCGCCGTGCACGACGTTGAACACGCCGTCGGGAAGCCCCGCTTCCTTGAGCAGCTCCGCCATCCGCAACCCCATCGTGGGATCGCGCTCCGATGGCTTCAGGATGAAGGTGTTGCCGCAGGCGAGCGCCACCGGATACATCCACATGGGAACCATCGCCGGAAAGTTGAACGGCGTGATGCCCGCGCAGACGCCGACCGGCTGGCGCAGCGACCAGGTGTCGACGTCGGTGCCGACGTTTTCGCCGAACTCCCCCTTGATCAGGTGTGGAATGCCGGTGGCGAACTCCACGACTTCGACACCGCGCGTGATCTCGCCTTCGGCATCGGACAATGTCTTCCCATGCTCCTGCGTGATGATCTTTGCGAGCTCGGTCTTGTGCGCGTTCAGCAATTCGCGGAATTTCATCAGCACGCGCGCGCGGCGCAGTGCCGGTTGCGCGCGCCAGGCGGGCAGTGCCGCGCGCGCGGCGTTGACGGCGGCGTCCACGTCGGCGGCATTCGCCAGCGGAACATGGCGGACGACTTCGCCGGTCGCGGGGTTGGTCACTTCGCCGTAGCGGGTTGTGAGGGCGGCGGTCGCGCGGCCGTTGATCCACAGCGGCAGGCGTTCGAGGGTGGTCAGGTCCATGGTCGTGCTCCTTGATGATTCATTTGCTGCGCGTGTGGGGCGTTGTAGATGCGCATTCGTCCGTCATTATCCTGCTTGCGGCGGTGGGTCGACTTTGCGTGATGCAACTTCGCGTGATCGGCAATGCCCCTACTACGCGTCATTCCCGCTAAAGCGGGGATCCGGTGTCGTGGCATTTGACGGACGCGAAAGACGCTGGATTCCCGCTTTCGCGGGAATGACGGCAGTAAAGCGATGCACGGGAATGATGGCACAGGGTGACGCCCGCGTTGGCGGCGGTCAAGGCGGCGACATCGATGCAGGCGCTCCGCTTTGGGAAGCCCCGCCAACAACTAATCCGCATCGCGCTCCAACAGCCGCGCCGCATAGCGCGCCATCATGTCGACCTCGAGGTTCACGCGCGCACCGGGCTCAAGGACATGCAGCGTGGTCACCGCCAATGTGTGCGGAATCAGGTTGACGTGAAAGCGCGCCCCTTGCACGCCATTGACTGTCAGGCTCACGCCGTTGACTGCAATCGATCCCTTGCCGGCGATGAAGCGCGCGATCTTTGCGGGCGCGTCGATTTCGAGGCGCCAGTTGCGTCCGTCGTCGCCGGCGACGGCGTCGAACGACACCACGCTGCCGACGCCATCGACGTGCCCCTGCACCAGATGGCCGCCCAGGCGATCGCAAAGCCGCAATGACTTCTCGAGATTGACCGCGGCGCCCTGCTGCAGCCCCGCCGTGTGCGCGAGCGTTTCGGCCGACACGTCGAACGCGACAGTCCTGCCGTGCGCGGCCACTGCGGTGAGGCAGCAGCCGTTGACGGCGATGCTGTCGCCGACGGCGACATCGGCCAGGTCGAGCGATTGTGCATCCACCGTCAGGCGCCGGCCCTCACCGAGTGATTCGACGCTGGCGATACGGCCGATGGCCTGCACGATTCCGGTGAACATCAGCTCTCCTGCGACGCGTTGCGCACGACACGCGCAATGATGCGCAAGTCCGCGCCGATGCGCTCGACGTGTTGGAACGCAAGCGGCACGCGTTCGGCCAGCGAGGCCAGCGGCATCGCGCGCTCGGCCATGCCGCGCGCCGGGTCGCCGATGAGCGACGGCGCCAGGTAGACGAGGAACTCGTCGATCAGGCCCGCATCGAGCATTGCGCCATTGAGCTTCGCACCTGCCTCCACGTGCACCTCGTTGATGCCGCGCCTGGCGAGGACGCGCATCAATGCGACAAGGTCGACGCGCCCGTCGGCATTCGGCAGGTCGAGCACTTCGACGTCGCCGAACGTCGCGCCGGGCTTGCGCTGCGCGGTGACGATCAGCGCATGGTTGTCGGCGAGCACGCGCGCATCGCGCGGCGTGTCGCCATGGCGGTCGATGACGACGCGCAACGGCTGGCGAGTGGTCGGCACATCGCGCACCGTCAGTGCCGGATCGTCCTGCACCACAGTGCCTACACCGGTAACGATCGCGCAAGCGCGTGCGCGCCATGCATGTCCGTCGGCGCGCGCTGCGGCGCCGGTGATCCATTGGCTTTGGCCGTTCAACAGCGCGCTACGTCCGTCGAGCGACGCGGCGAGCTTGCTGCGCACCCACGGCATTGCGCGCGTCACATTCGACACGAATCCCGCATTGAGCTCGCGCGCTTCGTCTTCCAGCACG
>DATCFA010000001.1:0-3665 GCA_036509805.1 Casimicrobiaceae bacterium | reverse complement strand
GAGCCTGTCCAGCAGGTAGCCCATGCCGCGCACCGTGCGGATCTCGACGCCGTAGGGCTCGAGCTTGCGGCGCACGCGATGCACGTAGACCTCGATGGCGTTGCTCCCCACTTCGTCGCCGAAACCGAACAGCTGGTCGATCATCTGCTCCTTGCTCACCACGCGTCCCTGGCGCGCAAGAAGGAGCTCGGTCAGCGCGAGTTCGCGCGCCGACAGGTCGACGGGAATGTCGTCGTGGAAGAGTCGCCGCGCGACGGTATCGAAGCGCAGCCGGCCATGCGTCATCTCGCTGCCGACGTTGACCTGCGCGCGGCGGATCAACGCGCGCACTCGGGCCTCGAATTCGGGCAGGTCGAACGGCTTGGTCATGTAGTCGTCGGCGCCCAGATCGAGCCCCTCGACGCGCTCGTCGAGCGAGTCGCGCGCGGTGAGGATCAATACCGGGACGTGCGCGCGCCGGTCACGCAACCGGCGCAGCACGCTCAAGCCGTCGACCTTGGGCAGCGCGATGTCGAGCACGACGACATCGTAGATATTGGCGGCCAGCGCCAGGTTCGCGGCGTCGCCGTCGGCGGCGTGGTCGACGGCGTAGCCGCCCTGATTGAGCGCGCGCACCAGTGCTGCCGCCAGCACGCTGTCGTCCTCGACCACCAGCACCTTCAATTCGCCCCCCGGCCCCCGTCGCGCGGACGCCGGCGAAGGGTGGGTGCGGCGCGCGCCGGCGAGTGAACGCCTAGCAGCCGCATTTGTGGCGGCAGTAGCCCGGCGGGTATGCGCGCAGGCAATCGTGATTGCAGAAGGGGTCGGGCTCGCACACCGGGACCGGTTTCGCGGCGGCCGTATTGCCCGCCTGCGCGTCGGCTTCGAACGAGCGCTGCGGTGTCGTCGCGCATGCTGCAAGCAGGCAAACGCACGCAAGCACGGCTGTCCAGCGTTTCATCAGGGTCGCCCGTCGTCCGGTGTCGATTCACGATCCTCGCACAATTCGTGCGACACGGCCACGCGATGTGCGCGCCGCGCCCTGTCTCGCGCACGGACGGCCACGCGATGCGCGCGCCGATACGATCAGTCAGGGCGATGGTGCCGGCTGGATCGCCATGTCGCCGATTTGCCGCGCCATGCGCACGATGTCGTCGCGGATGAACACGCCGGTGTCGGCCGCCGAAAGCCCGCGCCACGTGAGTCCGGCGTCCGTGAGCCGCCTCGCAAAGCCGGCGTCCGCCAGCATCGCGGTGACGGCTGCCGCAACCTGCGCATGCGCCGCAGCGGGCAGGTGCGCCGGCGCGACGATGCCGGCCCACATCTCGAATTGCCGGCCGGGCCACATTTCGGCGAACGCGGGAACGCCGGGCAGTGCGGAATCGCGCGCGGATGACGTCACCGCCAGCACGCGAAACTGGCGCGCGTCGGCGGCGACCCGCGCCGACGGCAGCGCATCGATCAGCGCGTCGATGTCGTCGCTGGCCAACGCCGCATATTCCTGCGACGCCGCCTCGAAGGGCACGTGGACCAGATTTGCGTGCTGGTCGACGTGCAGGTACTCCCCCGCGATGTGCGCGGCCGATGCGATGCCGCCGGTTCCGTAGCGCAGCGCATTCGGCGACGCACGCGCGCTCGCCAGCCACCCGGCAAACGATTTCGCAGGATTGTCGGCGCGCACCACGAGCGCATTGCCGTAGGTCCCGAACAGCGCGAGCCAGTCGAAGTCATCGAGCGGGTTGTAGCGTGCGGCGCGCGACAGCAGCTTGGCGCCGATCATCGGCGTGCTGAGCGCAAGGCCCAGCGTCATCCCGTCCGGCGCGGCCGCCGCGATGGCATTGGTGCCGGTGACGCCCGCAACACCGGGGATGTATTTCACGCGCACCGGCGCATGCGCGGCGCGCGTGAGCGCGTCGGCGACGATGCCCGCGATACGTGCTGCGGCCCCGGACTCATCGGAGGGAACGATCAGCGTGATGGCTGGCGTCGATGGTCGTGCCGCGTCTGCCGGGACTTGTGCGGCCGCCGGAAGTAATGACACGCACGCGGCTGTGCCACAGAACAGCACGACCATCCGCAGCAGCACGCATGCAGTCGCCCGGCGATGGGTGCCCGGTGCTGACGAGGCTCCGTCGCGGTATTGTGTAGGCATCGTCCTACATTGTCGCAGACCTCGGCGGCGGCCGCTTGGACGCGAGTCCAAGCAGTCCCCCCAGCCGCGCGACGCCCTCACCCACGCTAGCGGCTGGCGGCCCCCTGAGCCTGAGCGTCAGGCCAGCGGTGCGCGCAACGGATGGCGGCGCAGGATCGCCGCCATCGGATCAGACGGCGGATGGGGAGGCTCGCCATCGCTGCGCATTTCATTGGCGAGGTCGCGCAGGCCCGCGATGCGCTCGCCCAGCAGTTCCGCGAAGATATGACCGGCGGCGTGGGCGTCGAGCGCGTCGTCGTTCATCCGCCGCGTGAGCTCCGCGTGCGCGTCGATGGCGTCACGCAGCGCCAGGCGCACGGGTGTGCCGAACTCGCCGTTGGCCACCAGCATGTGGGATGCGCGCAACTGGTCGAGGATCTGGCGGATCAGGCCTTCGATCGCCGCGTAGTCGGGGGAATCCATCGCGCCGCCTCGGGCGAAGGGCAATCGGAAAAACTGCGCCGATCGACCGGCGATGTCAAGCAAACGGCGGCAAACGGCGGCAAACGGCGGCGACGCACAATCCTACGTCATGTCGGCGGCTGCGCTACACAGGGTTGGGTATCGCGCTGTCGGCAGACGTGCGCCAATCGCGCTATGTTCGTGCGATACGAGGCTTTACCGCCGGATCATGCATATCTGCCCCGTCGACTGCCACTGGTGCATCGAACGACAATGCGCCGCCGAAGGCTGCATGCTGTGCGGCGAGCATGTCGAGCCGATCCTGTCGGCCTGCCTCCAATGCGGCGACCTTTTCGTGATGACCACGCGCATCCACATCTGCGCCGGGTGCCTGCGCCAAGAAGCGCTGGCATCCGGGCACGCGAACGGAGACTGACGTCATGCCACGCGCACTCTGGAAGGGAGCGATCAGCTTCGGGCTGGTCAACATACCGGTCGAGCTTTATCCGGCCGAGGACCGCAAGGGGTTCAGCTTCTCGATGCTCGACAAGCGCGACTTCTCGCCGGTCGGCTACAAGCGCTACAGCAAGAAAACCAACAAAGAGGTCGAGTGGAAGGACATCATCAAGGGCTACGAATACGACAAGGGCCAGTACGTCGTGCTGTCCGACGAGGATTTCCGGCGCGCCAACGTGAAGGCGTCGCAGACGATCGACATCACCGAGTTCGTCGACGCGTCCGAGATACCCGCGCAATACTTCGAGACGCCGTACTATCTCGCACCCACCGAGCGCGGCAAGAAGGTGTACGCGCTATTCCGCGACGCGCTTGCAAGCACCGGCCGCGTCGCGGTGGCGCAGGTGGTGATTCGCACGACGCAGCACCTGGCGGCCGTGATGCCGATGGGCAAGATGCTGCTGCTCGAGACGCTGCGCTACGCCGACGAGTTGCGCGACACCAAGGGCTTCGACCTGCCCGCCGAAGGCGCGAAAGCGTCCGGTGCGACGGCAAAGGAAGTCGCGCTCGCCAAGCGCCTGATCGATGACATGACGTCGCACTTCAAGGCCGCCGACTTTCGCGACACCTACCACGA